>JBNMOZ010000001.1:0-39487 GCA_051276005.1 Bradymonadia bacterium
GTGGCGTGGCCTTGCAGGGGCCGTGCAACCGCGTGTTGATCGCGACCCCACTGGGCATACCGGCGTCGGATCAGTTTCCGGACGGCTGCGGTTTGCATTGCGTCGCGGTGCCCATGCCGGGCGCTGGACCAGATCCGCACGCCAAGACGGGCGACCGTAAGCTGGCGGTCGCGGCGAGCCTCGCCGCCGAGGCGGCTGGCTTCTATGAAGCGTTACGGGTCGATCCTGCCGGGCGGGTGCTCGAGGGCGCGACGAGTACGGTCTTCGCCGTGCGTGATGGCGTGCTCATCACGCCGCCGCTCGACGTGGGCGTGCTCGCGGGCATCACCCGCGCCAAGGTGCTGTCGATCGCGAAGGCGCACGGGATGCCGGTGACGTTGCGCACGTTCCTGCGCTCTGAGTTGCCCGAGCTCAGCGAGCTGTTCATCACCTCGACCTGCCGCGGGGTGGTGCCGGTCAATCGGGTAGACGATCTGCGCTACGCGGCGCCGGGGCCCGTCACGAGGCAGATCGCGGCTGCCTATCGGGGAATGTTGGGCGCCTGAGCCGCGAGCTGCTTGAGCCGAGTTGCGCTGAACCGCCACGGAATCCAGCCACTCTGCGGCGCCGCGCCCAAGCGGTCATAGAAGCCGATTGCGCGGGCGTTCCAGTCGAGCACCTGCCAGTCCATGCGCGCACATCCGCGATTCAGAGCAATTTGTGCGAGCCGGATCATCAAGGCGCGCCCGACGCCCGTGCTTCGGCTGCTGGGGCCGACGAACAGATCTTCGAGGTAGAGACTCGGTCGGCCCGTCCACGTGGAGTACGTCTGCGTGTAGACGGCCATACCCACCGACTCACCACCTTGGTCGGCGATGAGCGCTTCAAAGGGCGGTCGCTCCGCGCGCAGCTGGTCACGAATGAGCGCGGGCGTGGTCTTTACGGCGTGGGCATCGCGCTCGAACGCCGCGAGCGCATGGATCATGCGGCAGAGGATGGGTGCGTCATCCGGGCCGGCGAAGCGAACCTCGACGGCAGGGGCAGGGGCAGGGGTGTCTTCCATGCGTCACCGTAGCGAGGCTCGTGGTCCGTCGCAGGAGTTTTGACGCGCTGAACCACTCAAAGCAGGCCGCCAATTGGGCGCCGCGTGCCCGCTCGACGCAGACGTAGCCCAGCGTCAAGGTCTCGATGTGCCCGCGTGGCGGGTCGAGTGACGCTCTATGCCGGCGTATGTCGGCATGCGAAAACGCCGACATGTAGCCGAGTTGTTCGCCCTGCATGAAGTGGACACCCATGGCCGAGCGCGGTACTCGAATTGGGTGACTACCAGCATCCTATATGTCGTGCTGCTGCTGTTCCTCTTCGCGGGGATGGCGGTCTGGCTGCGTCGCTTCTCGGGTGGACTGCCCGGCGGAGAAGGCATCGCAGTGCGTGGGCACCGACGCCTCGATGCCCAGCATCGCCTGTGGATCATCGAAGTTGACGGGCGTCGTCTGCTGGTCGGTGGCGGGCGTGAAGGCGTGCGATTAGTGCAGGACCTGGGCCAGCGGGATCTGCGACAGCCGCATCTGGTTGCTCAGGATCGGCCTGTCGAAGAGCCCGGATTGGCGAACCCATGAGGGCTGCCCTCGCCGTGCTCTTCGTGGCGTCGCCCGCCTATGCCGCTGACGACGATCGGTTGCTCCTCTGGCTGGTCGTTGGCTCAGCGCTCCCGCTGCTCGCGGTCTGCGCGACTGCCTTCGCCAAAGCCTTGGTTCTCTTGGGAATCCTTCGCGGCGGACTCGGCGCACAAGGCGCCCTGCCCATCGTCGTGATCACCGGACTCGCCGCCCTGCTCGCGCTGCTGGTCATGGCCCCGGTCGGGCGCCAGATGCTCGACGCCGTGGGCGATCTGCCCGTCGACACCGTTGTCAGTTGGAGCACTGCCGCCGAGCGCGCCTGGCCCCCGCTTGAAGGCTTCCTGCTCGCGCACACCGATGCCGAGCAGACGGCGCTGATCCGTGAGGTCTCGGTGGGGCTCGACGCGACGGTCGCCGCCGCGCCGGTCTCGCCCATCGATCGTATCGTCGCGTTCGTCATCTCGGAGTTGGGCGCCGCGTTCCAGCTCGGCGTGCTGCTGTTGCTGCCCTTCCTCATCGTCGACCTGCTCGTCGCGAACACCCTCGTGACCGTGGGCTTCGCGCTGCTGCCCCCCGCCGCCATCGCGCTGCCCTTCAAGCTGCTGCTCTTCGTCGCGGCCGATGGGTGGGGCCTGTTCGTGCGCGGTTTCGCCGCGGGGTACGGCTGATGGAGGGGCAGAGCCTTGTGCTGCGCGCCCTCGAACTGACGGCGTTGCTGGCGCTGCCGATCGTCGCCGCGAACCTGGCTGCGGGGGTCATCGCGGGGGTGCTGCAATCCATCACAGGTTGGCAGGACGCGGCGTTGTCGCAGGTGCCGCGGCTGATCATCGTCGTGCTCGTTCTGGTCCCGCTGTGGCCGTGGATGGCGAGCGAGGTTGTCGAGTTTGCCCGGCTCGCTTGGGGCGCCCCGACCCCATGACGGGCGTCATCAGCTGGGCGATCTGTGCCCGCGTCGTGCCCGCCATCGCGCTCTTGCCGCTCGGCGGATGGGTCGTTCGTCTTCTGCTGGCCATCGGCGCGACGGTCTTCTTGAGCGCGCGCCTGCCTGCGGGTCCGCCTTTGACCATCGGCATGCTGCTGGGCGAGATCGCCCTGGGCGCGAGCATGGGGCTGTTGGCGGGGCTGCCGGTGTACGCGGCGATGGCGATCCGGGGCACAGGCCCAGCGGCGTTGTCGTTCGCAGGCCGCACCTGGGCGTGGGCCATCTTCTTCGCGATTGGAGGCCCGGCGCTCTGGCTCGGAGCGATGGGCGACAGCTTCACCAGCCTGCCGCCCGACGCTTGGATCGAGGCCGACGCCCTCGCACGGGTGGGTGGCACCGTGTTCTACGGCGCGCTGGTGCTGGGCCTGCCGACCTGGCTCGTCAGCGTGGCGCTGGGTCCGATCGCGGGCATGATCGATCGTCTCGGTGGCGCCCGGCATGGTCAGGTATTGTGGTCGACGCGCGGCTGGTGGGCGGTGGTGGTCTTGATCCTGCTGCTGCCCGTGCTGCTCGATGTGCTCGCCGATGTGTGGCGCGCGGCGCTCGCAGGCTAAGGAGGCTGGTGATGGAGATCGTCGTCGCGACCATGGCCGTGCTGCGTGAGGGCGACTCGATCCTCATGCTCCAACGCCGCCCCGACGATCGGTGGTTTGCGGGCAGCTGGTGCTTCCCGGGCGGCCGCGTCGACGAGGGTGAAGACGTCCGCGCCGCGTTGCGTCGCGAGATTCAAGAAGAGACGGGGCTCGAAGGTGTCGAAATTACAGATGAGTTCGGCATGATGGAGAGCCCGTGGCCGGCGCGTGGCCGCGTGTATCGAGTGCATTGCTTCGGCGGCATCGCGACCCGACGCGGCGTTCGCTTGTCAGAGGAGCACAGCGCTGCCCGATGGGTCGCGTCGCGCGCCGAAGCACCGACCCCGCTCGCCGGGCACATCACCCAGCACCTGCTGCGGATATCGCTCCCAAAAAATGACAGCTGAAGACGATTGTTGTTGATGAACATCACGGCTGGTGAAGCGTGTTCCCCTATATAATGCGGCATGTCCGAAACGCCTCGCCGCCCAAAAAAAACGACCCGCACCCTCGCTAACCGGCGCATCGTCGGCTGGCGTGAATGGGTCGGTTTGCCCGACCTGGGCGTCGACGCCATCAAGGCCAAGATCGACACCGGCGCCCGCAGCTCTGCGCTGCACGTCTTCGATATCGAGCCCTTCACGGTAGACGGCCGCGCCATGGTGCGCTTCGTCGTCGCCACCGCCCAACGCACCCGAAGGGGCTCGATCCCGGCCGAAGCAGAGCAGATCGACGAACGCGTCGTGCGCTCCTCGGGCGGGCATGAACAGCAGCGCCCGGTGATCCTCACCCACCTCACCTGGGGCGGTGAGACCTGGCCCATTGAACTGACCCTGACACGGCGCGATGAGATGGGCTTCCGCCTGCTTATCGGCCGCCAGGCGCTGCGCAAGCGGCTTCTTGTTGACCCCGGTCGCTCATTCTTGGGCCGGCCATCGCACGCTCCGTCCAATCCCCATGGGCCCGAAAGGCCCAGAAAGACTTCATGAAGATCAATATCCTTTCGCGCAAAGCATCGCTGTATTCCACCGCCCGTCTGGTCGAAGCCGCACAGGCCCATGGCTGCGAGGTCGCGGTCGTCGACTACCTGCGCTGCTACATGAACATCACGTCGAGTCGCCCGGCGGTCATCTATCAGGGCAAGTCGATCGAGTGTGACGCGATCATCCCTCGCATTGGCGCCAGCCACACGTTCTACGGCTGCTCGGTGGTGCGGCAGTTCGAGATGATGAACGTCTTCTCGGCCAATGAGTCGCAGGCGATCGCCCGCTCGCGCGACAAGCTGCGATCGCTGCAGTTGCTCTCGCGCTTGGGCATCGGCATCCCGGTCACCAGCTTCGCCCACTCCACCCGCGACATCGACGGCCTGATCGACATCGTGGGCGGCGCGCCGCTTATCGTAAAGCTGCTCGAGGGCACCCAGGGCGCCGGCGTCGTGCTCGCCGAGACCCGCAAGGCGGCCGAGTCGGTCATCAGCGCGTTTCGCCAACTCGACGCCAACATTTTGGTGCAGCGGTTCGTCAAGGAAGCCGACGGCGCCGACATTCGCGCGTTCGTGGTGGGCGGTAAGGTCATCGCGGCGATGGAACGCAAGGCCAAGGAAGGTGAGTTTCGTGCGAACCTGCACCTGGGCGGCAGCGCGCGGCCCATCGATCTGACGGACGCCGAGACTGAGACGGCGATCGCGGCGGCAAAGGGGCTTGGATTGGGCGTCTCGGGGGTCGACATTCTGCGGGGCTCCGACGGCCCGTTGGTCATCGAGGTCAACTCCTCGCCAGGCCTCGAAGGCATCGAGCGGTCAACGGGCATCGACGTCGCCGGCGCGGTGATCGAGTACATCATGAGCAACGCCAAGACCGGCGGCGGTCGTGACTCCATTGGCGCGTGAACCCTTCAAGATCGCCGGGCAAACGGTCAGCCCCGGCAAACGCGCGTCGGTGGAGTTTCCCGTCGCGCGGCTGCCGGGCGAGTCGACGCCGCAGATGCTCCCGTGCGTCGTGCTGCACGGCAAGGAGCCGGGGCCGACGGTCTTCGTTTGTGGGGCGATTCATGGTGATGAGATCACAGGCACCGCGATCATTCGGCGCCTGATGGACGTGCTGTCGGCGCGTACGCTCGCCGGGACCGTGCTGTTGCTGCCGGTGGTCAACCTGTTCGGGTTCACCCTCGACAGCCGGTACCTGCCGGATCGGCGCGACCTGAACCGATGCTTCCCCGGGTCGATGCGAGGCTCGCTGGGCGGTCGTCTGGCGCGGCTGTTCATGGATGAGGTGGTGGCCCGCTCCGACTATGGGCTCGATCTGCATTCGGGATCTGATCACCGCACGAACGCGCCCCAGATCCGCGCCGACCTCGACCAGCCTGAGCACCTCGCGTTGGCCAAGGCCTTCGGCGCAGGCATCGCCTTGCACGCCAAGCTGCGTGCAGGGTCGTTACGCGAAGCTGCGGGCAAGGTCGGCGTGCCGACGGTCACCTATGAAGGCGGCGTGGCGCAGCGCTTCGACGCGCACGCGATCGCGGTCGGGTTGCGCGGCGTGCAGCGGGTCCTCGCCCATGTTCGCGGTGATCCACCGGCGCCAATCCCCACCTGGATGGTCCGTAAAACCAAGTGGTTGCGCGCGCGGCGCAGCGGCATCTTCTGGCCGCATGTCGAAGCTGGGGATCCCGTGGAGGAGGGCCAGCCGCTGGGTCGCCTGACCGATATCCTGGGCAAAGTCGACCTGCCCATCGTCGCACCGGCCGACGGCGTCGTTCTCGGCCTCAACCTGCACCCGCCAGTGCATCAGGGCGACGCGCTGATCAACCTCGGCATCGGATCCACGATCGACGATGACTGACCCCCGCCTCAACGCGGCGCGTAAGGAGGGCCGCGGTCCTCGAGCGCCGGCCTATGTGGGGTGGTGGGTCACGCTCGGTGGGCTCGCGGGTGCAGGCCTCGGCGCCGCATCGACCCCCTGGCGAGACCTCGCAGCGCAGACCTTCGGCTTGGCGGGCGAGATGCCGAGCCTGACCCGGTATCTTCTGCCGGCCGTCTGCGGATGCGCCCTGGGCGCCCTGCTTGG
The DNA here is from genome assembly GCA_051276005.1 of Bradymonadia bacterium. Lineage (GTDB taxonomy): Bacteria > Myxococcota_A > Bradymonadia > UBA7976 > UBA1532 > JBNMOZ01. Next base: position 6,215 of record JBNMOZ010000001.1, read on the forward strand.
GCTCGTCGGTGGGCAGCTCACGCTGGACACGCCCCATTTCGCTCTGCGCGGCAAAGCCCAACGCGGCACCGCGCCCCGGCAGACCGGGCTGGCTGCCTTGCTGATCGGGGTGATCGTGCTCGCGCTGCTGCCCACGCTCCTGCCGCCGCTAACGCGGGGCGATCCTGGCCGAGCGATCTGGATCACACCGGTCGCCGTCCTCATCGCGCTGATCATCGCAACCCTGCCGCTCGCCGCCTGGAGCCGCGCGCGGGCGCGGGCAAAGTTCAAAGACGTTGAGGCCCCTTGGCCGCCGCCGAGGCGCGACGACGACGCGATGCCGCCCGAGGTCAAGGCCGCGCTGGCTGCGGCCAGACACGGCGATCCGATCCAGATGGACCGCGTGATCACTGATGGAGTCTATGCGGCTGCGATCATCGATGATCCGCCCACGGTGGTGGCCCACGGCGGGGCTCATCTCATCGCGATGGCCGAGGATGCCGGCGTGCCAATCGTCGTCGACACCGCGCGCGCGGCGACGCTGGCGGCGATCCCCACGGGCGGGCGGATCACGCGCTGAGCTCAGGCTCCGGTGGCGGATGGGCTCGATACGGCGCCTGGGCCCGATACGGCGCGTAGGCGTAGTACTTCGGGTGCGGATCCAACCGCACATGCAGCCACGACACGCCCAACCCTGACGTGCTCAGCCAGAGCGTTCGGGTTTGCATCCAGCGCAGCGCTTCGTCCGCCACACATCGCCAGAGCGCGTGCATCTGGGCGCTCGAACCGTGCCGCAGAAAACGCGCGAGGTGCACGCCATCGGTCAGCTTGTCGCCGAGGCCAGGGGCCACCAACCGGCTGTGCCCGCCGAGGTTGTCGAACGCGCGGGCATCGTCTGCCGCCACCCCGTCGAGCGCGGCCTGGAACGGACCCGGGTCAGCGCTCAGAGCTGCGACGTGGGGGCTGTTGATCAGCGCGAATTCAAGGGGGTCTTCGCTCGACGAGGCGATCCCACGACACTCCCAAAACAGGCCCTCGAAAGGCGCCTCGGTGATGCATCGGGTCAGCGCGGTCCGGGCCCCAGCATCGTCGCGGAGCGCCTCAAGTGCGGCCTCAGCCGGCCGATCCGCGCGCCAGAGCTGCAGGCCGTCTTGATGCGCGATCCGATCAATCTGCACGCCCGGTGGCCTCGCTGTTCTGCCGCATCATGTCCATCGCGGTCTCTTGTGCGGAGCGGTCGGCGGGGGCGTCGATGAAGACCTCATGGGTGCGCAGGGCGACCAGGGCGATGGCGGTCGAGGCCTTCGGTGCGCCCATCGGAAACGCATCCGCGCGCTTACGAATGAAGCGGGCGGCCGCTCTGACTGCGGCCTGCTTCGCTTGCGCCTCAGGGCTTGAGACGCTGAATCGCCATCGCTTGGCTTGCCCATCAACGCCGGGCTTCTCAGGGGCCACGTCAGCGGCCGCGTAGACTCGACAGTCAAAGTCACGGCAGGTCCGCGGACGCGCGTCGTAGATGGAGCAGGCATTGTCGATCAGCATCGGGCAGTGGCCGTGCTCATTGAAGCCCATGACCTGCGAGCCATTGCGGCTGCCAGGTGCGGGGAATAACAACGCTTTGGGGATGGCCGCGAGGGCCGCACGCTCGTGACGCTCGACGTGTACGAAGTGCGACGCTTTGCAGCAGGCCGTGCACGATCCGCAGGGCACGTCGGGTGGGGTGGCGCCCCGCTGAGCGGCGAGGGTGGCGGTCAGCCAGGCGCCGAAGTCGCCCGCATCCAGATCAGTCGGCGAATCATTCGGCAAGCAAAGCCTCCCGTTCGGCCTTGCGCAGGGTCTTGAAGACGAGCGCGTAGCTCTGCTCGAGCATCCAGAGCATCTCGTCGGCGGGCACGGTGCCGTCGATCACGATGGTGTTCCAGTGCCTCTTGGACATGTGATAGCCCGGCGTGATCGCCGGATACCGGGCCCGCAAGGCGATCGCTTGATCGGGATCGCATTTGAGCGTGACGCTGGGCGCCCTGACATCGCCCGACGGTGCGCTGACGGGCATCAGCGCGAACATCTTGCCTTTGACTTTGAAGACTTCGGCCTCGGGGCCGAATGGAAACTCCGGCACGCAGCCGGGTTGACCAAGCAGGTTGGCGCGCACAAAAGAGGGATCTGCGGGGGGGGCTCTCATCGATGACCTCAGCGAGTGAATTGTCTCGCCGAGGCTAACCGATGCGCGGGGGCGCAGGAACCGCGAAGGCAGGCAGGCGCTATCGCAGGAACAGCGCCATGATCAGGTCGCCGTCTTTGTGCTTGATGCGCTTGGCGATGAACAGCAAACCGTTCTTACGCACGCTCACCTTCATGTCGATCTTGCTCTTGGGGATCGACACCTTGAACTGGTCTCGCTTGTTGACCTTGCCCAGGTAGGTGAAGCTGGCGGTCTGACCGTTGGGCAGCTTGATCTGGCGGGTCTTCTTGAGCCGCAGATCGAACTTATGCTTTGCCAACTCCTTGAAACTCTTGCGATTGCTGAACGATCGCTTGAGCTTCTTGGCGATGTTGCGAAGGGCGGGATCGGCGGGGCCGGCCTTCTTGCTGGCGTGAATGACTGACAGCTTCAAGCTGGCGCTGTCGGCGGCTTGAGCGTGGCTTACGAGACCGCCGAGAAGCAGTCCGGCAACGACGCCCATCTTCATAAATAAGGCACGCATTAGATGGGGTCCTCCTCGGCGGAAGGTGCGTCAATGGCGCCTTCGTCGTCGTCTTCGTCATCAAGCAACCAGATGACCGTCGAATCACCGTCGTCGGCCGGCATGCTGATGAGAACGGTCGTCGGACCGTCGTTGTTCACCTCGTCGACAGTTACTTCGCCAGCGCCCGCCATCATGGGGGAGTCGGCGTCGTCGATCGTCGAAGTGTCGTCGCGCAGGGCGAAGAACGTAACGGCAGCCGCAGCGGCCGCGCCGATGAGCACCGGCGTCCAGTTGCGACCCCACCAGGCCTTCAACCGGCTGCCCAGAGCCTCGGGTGCAGCAGGTTGGGCAGGCGTCGGTGCAGCCTCGATCGCGCGCTCAGCCGGCAACGCCATGCTGATGCGATCGAAGAACCCCTCGAAGCTGGCCTGCTCGGCCTTGGCCTCGAAGTGCGTCTGCACGATCTCTTGTGTGATGCGCAGCGCCGAGAGCTCCTCACGCAGCGCCGGATCCTCGGCGAGCTGCGCTTCGAATGCACGCAGCTCCTCGGGGGGCATCTCGCCGTCGAAGTATCGCCCGACGGCCGACTCGGTCGTGTCGGTCATTTCTGCTGCTTTCTGACGCCGCCGCCCGCCCTCGTCGCCAGGTGAGACCCGGCTTCTTCGAGGTAGGGCTTGAGCACCTTTTGGAGGTTCTTTCGAGCATGATGGAGGCGGCTCATCACCGTCCCCAAGTGGCAGTCCATCACCGAGGCGATCTCATCGTATGAGAGGCCTTCGACCTCGCGGAGCAACAGGATGGCGCGATGGTTCTCACTGAGTTTGCCAATCGCGTCTTCGAGTACGCCGCCCAGCTCTTGCTGGTCGAATGCTTCGCCAGGGTGCATCGCCCGGGTGTTCGCGGTCAGGGGTACGGCCCCCAATTCATCACGACGCTTGAAGGTCTCGTCGTATTCGACGGACTTCATCTTGCCGTGTTTGCGGCAATGGTCGATGCACACGTTCACCGTGATCCGGTACAGCCACGTATAGAAGGAGCTGTCTCCTTTGAAGCCGCTGATGTTGCGAAAGACCTTGATGAAGGCCTCCTGAGCAGCATCCATGGCATCTTCCGGGTTGCGGAGGATGCCCATGGCGACGCCATATGCCCGACGCTGGTATTTATCCACCAGGATCCGGAAGGCCCGGTGGTCACCCTGTTTGCAACGAATAACGAGTTCTTGGTCAGTCAGCCCCAATTCAACCTCCGCCGACGACGCGTTTTTGCGTGCCCTATTCAGGCGCGAACGCATCCTATGGGAAATTGAACGAAACGACGACCGCGCTGCGTCCGAGGAAGTCTCGGCCGGCGCCGCGCGTTGAAGGTCAGGTATGCGAACTGCTTCGTCGACATTTGCCCGCATCGCCGCTGTTCTCGGGCGCACCCGCTCGCGAATGCGCCTTCGCGCAGGGCTGATTGCCCTGGGCTGGGCCATTGCGATTGTCGGGGTGCTCGCGCTCATCGTGGTGCTCCTTGCGGGGGCTCTTGAGGCGGGCAGCTGGCTGCGAGGGGTCGCGGCGGTGCTGCTCACAGGGTCCTTTACGGGGGTCGTGTGGCGTTTCTTCATTCTCGAATGGTGGCGCAGTCGATCTAACGCCGTGGTCGCTGCGCATCTCGAAGCCGCCGTGCCCGAATTGCGGGATGGATTGCTGGCGTGCGTCGAGTTGGAGGACGCCCCCGAGCGCGCCGATGCCGAGTTGCGGTCCGCGCTGCAGCAGAAGGTCGCCGCGCGTTTGGACATCGCCAACGTCAAAGCGGTGACGCCGTTTCGGCCCGCGCGCAAAGCCTGGATTGGCGCCGGCATCGCGGCTTTGGTCTGGGGATTGGCCGTGCTCGTCGCGCCCGGCGCGATCTCGCGTGGGTTCGCCACCTTGGCCCCTGGCAGCGCGCTGATCGGGCCCGATGGGGCTCTCCAGACCGGCCCGTTGGTGGGCGACTTGACCCTCACGCTGCACTATCCCGAGCACACCGGGCGGCAGCCGAAGGTGATCCCGAACTCGGCAGGCGATTTTCTCGCGCCAAAAGGCACTCGGGTCGAGATCTCGGCCACGACGTTGGAGCCTGCGAAAGACGTCAGCCTCTCCTTCGGCGAGCCGGGCGAGGGCACGCAGGTGCCGCTCACGGTTAAAGAGGGGCGCGACGCGCGGGGTGAGTTCGTCGTCTCCCAGGCGAGCGCTTGGCGCTTCATGATCTCGACGACCGGCGGCGAGGCGCTCATCGAAGCGTTGGACCGCCACGTCAGGCTCGAACCCGACAACGCGCCCGAAGTGACGCTGCAGCTGCCTTCCGAAGACCTCGAACTCGAAGACCTGCGCCGCGTCGCCGTGCAGTACTCCGCCCGCGACGACTTTGGGCTGAGCAAGGTCAATATCGTCATCTCGCTCGCGGCTGATCCGGAACATCCCGAGAAGATTGAGCAAATCGGGGTCAAGGGGAAGGCGCACGCAGGCCGCGATGAGATCGACCTGAGCATCATCCAAGCGCAGCCCGGCGATCGCATCGCCCTGCTGGTCGAGGCCTGGGACAACCACAGCATCGACGGCCCGCAGCGTGGCGTCTCGGTCACGCGCTACATCACCGTGCACTCCCCGCAAGAGACCCACTACGAGCTGAGCGAGCGCCTGCGCGCGCTGGTTGACCTGCTGCTCACCGCGCTCGCCGACCGGCTCGAGATGGACAATTGGGCCGGTGAAGGCCTACCGGCGCGCCTCGCCGCGCTCAACGTGACCAGCGAGAAGGCGGCGAAGGAGTTCGGCGTGATCATCGACAACATGGTCGATGACCCGCTCACCCCCAAAGAGGTGCGCCTGGCGCTGATGGGTCGGTTGGGCAGCCTCGACAAGGCCATCACGGCCGAGGTCGATCTGCTCAACACGCAGAACCCGGCGCTTGAAGCGCGCACGCCGGCCGTCATCACCCAGGGCACCGCGACGAATAATGGCGTGGTCGATCAGCTGGAGCAGTCCATCGTGCTGGTCGAGGCGATGGTCGCGCGGTTGGCCCTCGAAGACATGCAGGCCCTGCTCGAAGAGATGCGCAGCGCTCAGGATCGTCTGCGCGAGATGGTCAAAGAGTACAAGAAGAACCCCGACGACGCGGCGCTCAAGTCGCGGATCATGCGCGAGGTGCAGCGCATTCGGAAGCGTATGGAAGAGATCCGGCGTCGTATGGCCCAGATGCGCAAGAAGATGCCTGATGAGTTCCTCAACCTCGACGGCATGAAGAAGGGCGACATGGCCAAGGGGCTCAAGGAGCAGGCCGACCAGCTCAAGGACCTCGAGAAGATGCTCGAAGAGGGCCGCATGGACGAGGCGTTGGCCGCGCTCGACGAGATGCAGCAGGCCCTCGACGAGATGAACAAGGCGCTCGATAAGGACCTCGACGACCTGCACAAGAACAGTAACCCCGAGATGCAGAAGGCGCTCAGCGAGCTGATGGACCAGACCCGCGACCTGATGGCGCGGCAGCAAGAGGTCAACAAAGAGACCCAGAAGCTCGCCGAGAAGGAGCGCGAGCAGATGCGCAAGATGCTTGAGGAGCAGCTCAAGGAGAAGATGGCGAGCGTGCAGCAGAAGGGCCGCCAGCTTGAGCAGCAGGTGGCAAAGATCAAGCCCGAGCGACTCAGCAACCCGGCCGCGCGCGAGCTGAGCCATGTCGAGCAGCGCGTCACCGAGCTCAACAGCGCGCTGGAGCGTAAGGCGATCATGGAGGCGCTGCAGATGGCGGAGCGCACGCTTGATCGCCTCGACCGTGTCGAGCGTATGCAACGCATGCAGAGCACCGAGCAGCCCAAGATCGGCAAGAGCCAGCAGCTGGCCAAAGACATCAACGCCGAGTTGGCGCAGATGGCTCAGGACGCGCGCAAGCAGATGCAGAAGGCCCAGCAGGGTCAATCGCAGAAGTCGCAAGAGGTCGGGCAGAAGCAGAAGAAGCTCTCGGATGCCGCGCAGAAGCTCGGCCAGCGCCTTGAGGAAGGCGCGCAGAAGATCCCCGGCATGGGTGATAAGCCGATGAAGAGCCTACAGCAGGCGCAGAAGTCCATGCGTGACGCCGCCCAGCGACTGCAGGGTGAGCAGCCGGGGCAGGCGCAACCCGGGCAGCAACAGGCGATGAGCTCATTGCAGCAGATCATGGACGGGCTCAAGCGCGCGAATCAGCCGCAGAAGGCCAAGCGTCAAAAGCAGGGGCGCAAGATGAGCCACGAGCGCGTCAACGTGCCCAAGGGTGACGATCATCGGGGCCCCGAGGCGTTCCGCAAGGAGCTGCTCGACGCCATGAAGGACGCCCCGCCCGACGCCTATCGCGACCAGGTCAAGCGCTACTACGAGGCGTTGATCAAATGAGCGCATACAGCACGACTATGCGGACGATGACTCGTCGAATTGTTCTTTGTCTTTGCATGCTTGCGTTGCCCGCGCAGGCGGCGCCCGACGGCGCAGTGCAGAAGATCCACCAGCTGATCAGCGACTGGCAGACGGTCGACGCGCGCGCTCGCCTTGAGCCGCTGCTGGCCGACGAGCCCAGCGACCCGACGCTGATCTTCCTGCAAGGACGGTTGCTGTTCTTTGAGGCGCGATACAAAGAGGCCGTCGCCGCGCTCGACACCGCGATCGCGGAGCTCGGTGACGCGGCGCCGTCTGCGATGAAGGCGTTTCGAGAAGAGGTCGCGGCGACCTACGAAAAACTCAAAGGCCTCGACGAGTACACCTCGCCCGACGGGCGCTTCTTCATTCGGCATCATCCCAAAGACGCCCTGCTGATGCCCTACCTCGTCGACGTGCTGCAGCGCGCTGACGCGGTCTATCAGCAGGACTTTCGCATGCGCCCCCAGGGGCGGATCGTGGTCGAGATCTACCCCGAGATCACGTATTTGGCGGCGGTCAGCCCGTTGACAGAAGACGACATCGAGACCTCGGGCACCATCGCGTTGTGCAAGTACAACCGGCTGATGTTCACCTCGCCCCGGGCGCTGGTGCGAGGCTACGGGTGGCGCGATACGGTGGCGCATGAGTTCGTGCACTACTACCTGACCAAGGCGAGCGGAAACTCAGTGCCGATCTGGCTGCATGAGGGCATCGCCAAGTTCGAAGAGACCCGCTGGCGGGCTGCACCGGGTGCGCCATTGGACCCGCCGCAAGAAGACCTGCTCGCGCGTTCGCTCAAGGCCGATAAGCTGGTGACCTTCAAAGAGATGCACCCGTCGATGGCCAAGCTGCCCAGCCAAGAGGCGGCGAGCTTGGCGTACGCCGAGGTGCACACCGCGATTCAGCTGCTCTACGAGAAGGCCGGCTACGACGGCTTGATGCAGTTCATTGGACGCCTCAAGAAGCGCCAGAGCATGGACGACGCGCTGCAGGCCACCTACGGCTTCCCGCTCAGCGGGCTGTGGACGTATTGGAAGCGCACGATGAAGACGCGCAACCTGCGGACCTATCCGGGGCTGGTGCAGACGTCGCTCAAGTTCAAGCGGCCTGGCGATCCGGAGTCGGACGATCCGAACGCCGAGCCAGAGGCCGACTACGACACGATCGAAGAGAAGCAGGTCAAAGACCTCACCCACATCGGTGAGCTGTTGCGGGCTCGAGGCCGCATCAAAGCGGCGCTCAAAGAGTATGAGAAGGCGATCGTGCTTGGCGGCGACGGCAACCCGGTGATCCAGAACGGCGCCGCGGCGGCCATGATCGAAATGAAGGCCTATGCCAAGGTGCCCGAGACGCTGACGCGCGTGTCGCGGTACTATCCCAGCTTCTTGAAGACGCATTTGAATCTTGGACAGGCCTACATGCACCTGAAGAACCCGCAGAAGGCCATCGAGGCCTTCGAAGAGGCGGTCGGGATTAACCCGTTTCATCCGCTGCCCCATGCATCGCTCGCCAAGCTCTATGCCGAGCTGGGCGAGACCGAGAAGGCAGCGCGCGCGCAGGCCAGCCTGGAGTTGCTCAAGTGAGTGCGTTCGAGAGTTCAACAGCCCCCAATGCCGAGCCGAGCGTCACCCCCGAGGCCGTCAAGGCGGCCGCGAAGGCGCGCGACGCGATCATCGCCGAAGTGGGCAAGAAGATCGTCGGCCAGAAGACCGTGATCGAGCAGATGCTCGTCGCCCTGTTTGCCAGCGGCCACGTGCTGTTCGTGGGTGTGCCGGGCCTGGCGAAGACGCTGCTGGTGCGCACCGTGGCTGAGGCGCTCGACCTCAACTTCAGCCGTATCCAGTTCACGCCCGACCTGATGCCCAGCGACATCACCGGAACCGACCTGCTCGAAGAGGATCCCGAGACCGGGCGCCGGCGCTACACCTTCATGAAGGGCCCGATCTTCGCCAACCTGCTGCTGGCTGATGAGATCAACCGCACGCCGCCCAAGACGCAGGCTGCGCTGTTGCAGGCCATGCAGGAGTCCAAGGTCACGGCGGCGGGCAAGACCTGGCCGCTGGCGCCGCCGTTTCTGTGCTTCGCGACGCAGAACCCGGTGGAGCAAGAGGGCACGTATCCGCTGCCCGAAGCCCAACTCGACCGCTTCATGTTCATGATCGACGTGGGCTATCCCGAGGCCGACGAAGAGGCGCAGATCGTCCAGATGACCACCGGCAACTCGACCTCCACGGTCAAGCCGGTGCTCAACGCCGCCCAGATCGTTGAATTGCAGCGCACCGCGCGGGCCATCTTCGCGCCCGAGCATGTCGTCAAGTACGCGGTCCGACTGGTGCGCGCGACGCGTCCGAAGGATCCGTCCGCCCCCGACTACGTGCAGCAGTTCGTCTCTTGGGGCGCGGGCCCGCGGGCGAGCCAGTACCTGATCCTCGCGGCCAAGGCGCGGGCGCTGCTCAACGGCGAGATGAACGCCAGCCGGGCCGACGTGATGGCCCTCGCGCGCCCGGTGCTCGAGCATCGCGTGCTGACCAACTTCCACGCCGAAGCCGAGCGCATCACGGCCGCGGATATCGTCGGGCGCCTGCTCGAATCCGTTCCGAAGGACTGACCGAACCGATGGCACGGCAGATCATCGATCGCGCTCTGCTCTCTCGCTTGTCTGGCCTCACTTTGACGGCCCGGCAGGTGGTGGAGGGGGTGCTCACCGGCATGCACAAGAGCCCGCATCAGGGGTCGAGTGTCGAGTTCGCGCAGCATCGCGAATATGCGCCCGGTGATGAGATCCGGCATATCGACTGGAAGGCCTACGGGCGCTCAGATCGCTACGTCGTCAAACAGTACGAAGACGAGACGAACCTGCGGTCGTACATGCTCGTCGACCTGTCGGGCTCTATGGACTACCGCGGCGCCGACGACCGCGTCACCAAGCTGGAGTATGCCGCGCAGATGGCCGCCGGGCTCGCGTGGCTGATGCTGCGGCAGGGCGACGCGGCCGGGCTGATGACGTTCGGCGACAAGGTCGGGCAGTACCTGCCGCCAAGGGCGCGCGCGGATCATTTCTGGCGCATGACGAAGGTGCTCGAAGACACCCCGGTCGGCGGCGAGACCAACGTGACCGGCGCGTTGGAGCGCGTCGCCGAGTTGGCTGGGCGGCGCAGCATCATCATGCTCTTCAGCGATTGCTTCGACTTCAGCGGGCGCGTCGCGGCGGTGGCTCGGCAACTGCGTCGGCGCAAGCATCGAGTGGTCGTCTTCCAGGTCCTCGATCGCGCCGAGGTCGACTTCCCCTTTGAAGACCTGACGCTCTTCGAAAACCTCGAAAACACTGAGCAACAGGTGCTCGCCGATCCGCGTGGGATGCGTGAGCAATACTTGGTCGAGATGCGCGACTTCTGCGAGACGCTGCGGCGTGATCTGCTCGATGGCGACGTGGCCTACCACCGCCTGATGACCGACGAGCCGATTGAAAAGGCGCTGCTGCGCATCGTGCAGGGGTCGCTGTGATTACCGATCGGACTGCGCCTTGAACTTTCTCTCCCCCGCGCTGCTGGTCGGTCTGCTGGCGGCGGCGATCCCGCCGATCATCCACCTGATCTTCCGGCGTAAGCCCAAGCGGGTGCGGTTCCCGGCGCTGGAGTTCATTCGGCGGTCGAACAAGAAGACCATGCGCCGGTTCCGCATGCGGCAGATTTTGCTGATGCTCGTGCGCAGCGTGCTGCTCGGGCTGCTGGCCTTTTCGCTCGCGCGGCCCTTCTTGCGCTCCGACGCGGCGCCGGCCGCTGCGATCGATGGCGCGACGCGGGGCACATTGGTCTTCGTGGTCGACGCGTCGTACCCGATGGCTTACCAACTGGGCGATACACGGCTGATCGATCTCGCCCGCTTTCAGGTGACCAACCTGCTCGACCAGTTCAACGGGCAGGCCGCGATCGTCATCGCCGGCGACCGTGTCGAGGTGCCGGTGGGCGAGCCCACGCGGGACTATGTGGCGATCCGCCGGGCCGTCGAGGACTTAGAGCCGGGCCACCGGGTCGGCACGCTCTCGCAGGCCGTCACGCGCGCATACGACTTGGCCGACGAAGCCCCCCCGGGTACGCGGCGGGTGGTGGTGCTGACGTCGGCCGCAGGCGCCGCGAGCGGATTGCCGCCACCGCCCCCAGCGACTCAAGGCGACGGCATCGAGCTGCTGCCCATCGATGTGGCCGGCGGCAAGCCCGTGCCCAACCACGCTGTGCTCGACGTGCGCCTCAAGCCTGCGCCCAGTCTAGGCGCGGGCCAATGGCGCATCGATGCGCGCATCGCCAACTTCAGCGACAAGGCCATCGCGCGCCTGCCGCTCGCGCTCGAAGTCGGCGGTCGCGTCGCGGTGCGGGGCTTCCTGGATTTGCCTGCGGGCGCCGAAGCGACCAAGACCTTCTTCACCCGGCTCGACGCCAAAGAGGCGACCCCGGCCGCGATCGTCATCGAGGGCGACGCGCTGGCGATCGACGATACGCGGCGCTTCTGGCTGCAGCCGGCCCCCAAAATTCGGGTGCTCGCGGTCAACGGCGATCCGCGCCCAACCCCCTACGACGATGAGCTGTTCTACTTCGAGCGCGCGGTCGCCCCGAACACAGCGGCGGGCGCGCGGGTGGAGTTGAGCATCAGCGGTCCGGGCGACTTGGGCGAGCAGGATTTGTCGAAGTTCGACGTGGTCGTGCTCGCGAACCTGCGTGAGATCACCCCGGTCATGGGCCAGAAGATCGAAGCGTTCGTGCGGGCTGGCGGCGGCCTGTTCGTGGCGATGGGCGATGGCGTACAGCCCGCGGTGATGAACGCCGCGCTGGGTCCCATCCTTCCGCGGACGTTGAGAGATCGACGCGTGGCGGGCGACGCGGCGGCCGTCAAAGAGGGCGGCGATCGGCGCCACGCGACGCTGTCGAACTTCGACCGCGCGCACCCGCTGCTCAAGCCCTTCGCCGATCCGGGGCGCACGCTGGGTCGGGCGCGGATCGACACGTATATGCTGCTCGATCCGGCGGCCGATGCGGCGGGCGCGGTGGTGATGACCGTCGATGATGGCGCGCCATACCTGCTGACGCGGACGGTGGGGCGCGGCCGGGTGGCGCTCATCACCGGCACCTTGGATCGCGACTGGAGCGACCTGCCGATTCGGCCGGGGTTCTTGCCGTTGATCCAGCAGACTTTGCGCTACCTGACCCGGGTCGCCGAGATCGACACCGCGCCGGTCCTGGTGGGTCGGCCCGCGCCCATCCCCGTCGAGGATCCGCGGGTCAAGCGCGTGCGCGTCACGACCCCTGAAGGGGCGCTGCACACGGTCGAGCGGCCCACCGATCCCGCGGCTGCGTGGGTGTTCGAGAAGACCGACAAGCCCGGCCACTACGGCGTCAAGCCCGATCCGCCTTTGCCCGGCCTGGTCGCATTGCCCGGCTTCTCAGTCGCGGTCGATCCTGCAGGCGCCGATCTGCGCGGGCCGGCAGTGCAAGCGCCCAAGGACGCCGAGGATGAGGCTGTGCGCGTCGCCCTCGCGGGTCAGACGACGACCGAGCTTTGGCACGCCGCGCTGTTCGGGTTGTTCTTGTTGCTGCTTGCCGAGGGCGGGCTGTTGTTCCGCCGCCGACGGACCGAGTCGAGCCTGACGCCCGACGCTTGAGCGCTTGGGCCGACCCTCGACGCTATTGATAGATGAGCGCGTCGAGATCTTCAGGCCACGGCGCGGTGAAGCACCGCTCGGTGCCGCGCCAATCTACCTTGATTTCAATCGCATGCAGCGCGTGTCGGCTGTGTCCCAGGCGGGCGAGATCGTCCGGTGTGATGCCGTCTTCGATATGCCGCAAGAAGATCTGCTCGTCTGGACCATAGAGCTTGTCGCCCACGATCGGATGTCCCGCCATGGCCAGATGCACCCGGATTTGATGCTGGCGTCCCGAGATGGGTATGGCCTCGACCAGGGCGCGTCGACCGCCGCGTTGCAGCACCCGAAAGCGCGTCTCAGCTGCCTTGTCGCCGAGGCCGATCTTGATGCGCACGGCGCTGTCGGTCGCAAAGCCCAGGGGCGTATCGCTGGTCCAGGCGTCGGGCGGTTGGCCCTCGACCACGGCGTGATAGCGCTTTGATACCCGTCGCTCGGCGAAGGCGGTCTTGAGTGACCGCACCGCCATGGCATGCCGTGCACAGAGTAAGACGCCCGACGTCTCGACGTCCAAGCGATGAATGGGCTCGGGGCGCGGCGGGCCGGGCAGGGTCTGCTCAATCCAATGCGTCACAGTGCGCACATACCGGCTCGCCGTCGGGTGCACTGCCAGATCGGGCGGCTTGTCGAGCACGAGCAGGTCGTCATCAGCGAAGAGGATCGCGGGCTCAGACGGCGTCGCGTCTGCATCGGGCAGCGGTCGCCGCACGAAGAGGCGCATGCCCGCGCGCAGCATGCTGCTCTTCTTGAGCTGTCGATCGGGATCGTCGAGATCGATGGCGATCAGTTGTGCGGCGCGGGTGCGCGACAGGCGCTCGATGCGGGTGCTCAAGAAGATGTCGAGGCGCCAGCCCGCGCAGCCTGGATCGACTTCGAGGGTCCACCCGGCGCCGGATGGCAGGGTGGGCATGATGGGTTATCGCGTCGTGATCTTGACGGTGAGCTTGCCGTTGCTGACTTCGGACGAAGCGACCGGCACATAGGCCTTGGCGGCCTTGCCCGACGCCTTGGTGATCTTCACGCGCGCGCCAGCCAGAGGGGCGCCGTTCTTGAACAGCTGTCCGCGATCGCCCTTCTTCACGCCGGGGGTGCTGAAGCTGATGACGATGGTCACCGACTCGCCATTGGCGCCCGGCAAGACGCGGGTCACACGCCCGCTGTAGGTGCGTCCAGCGCTCTTGACGGTGATGGCCGGTGGGTCGTCAATCTGCGGAGAGACAGGCGGGTCGACCGGGGGAGCGACGGAAGGTGCGGTCTTCTTCTTCCTCTTGCAGCCCTTGCCCGACCGCACATACCCACGCTTGCAGACGCAGCGACCGCGGCGAGAGCGCATGCCGGACGGGCAGTTGAGCCGGGTCGGTCGCGCGACCGGCTGTGCGTCGGGCTCCGGCTCAGGATCGGGCTGGCGAATCGGCACCACGGTCTGCGGCTTGGCCGACGGCGCCAATGAGATGCGCGCGCCCAGGCTGTAGACCGACTTGCCGTCCTTGGTGAAGACCTTGATGTAGAACTTGTTGGGCACCTTCACGACGTCTTGGTCGAACACGTATGACGTCGTGTTGGGCACAACCAGGCGTCGGTCGAGGCGCTTGCCGAACTCATCGAAGATGGAGACGTAGGCGCCTTCGAGCTTTTCGGGGTTGTCGAAGCCGACTGACAGCCGCAGGCCGCCTGGATCGATGACGTCCAGATAGGTCCAGTCGGTGTTGTCGCCTTCGCCGCCGTCGATGGCGTCGGTGCGGGTCATGTCGAGAAACAGGCCGGTGGCCTGATCGCGCACTTCATCGCCGTCACTGTTGTCGTCGAGTTGGGTCGAGACGCCACCGCAACCGGCGAGCATCCAAAGCAGCATCCAAAGCGGCATGCGCAGGGCGCGGGTCATCAACGGCTCCCTCACTGAATCTGGATTTTGACCCGCCGGCGATCGGCGATCTCGTTGGGCCGTGAGGTGGTGTACGCCTTGGTCGCGCTCGCCCCAACCTCTTTGATTATGATCGTCGCGAAGCAGGCGCCACTCGCCTTGAGAATGCAACCCTTGGCGCCGCGAATGACGCCATGCTTGCTGCCGCGATTCAAGGTCAAGAAGGCGCCCTTCTTGCGCGGCCCCGACAGCACGCGGACGATGCTCGCCCCGACCGTCTTGCCGCTGATTGCCGAGCCGCCACCGCCGCCGCCACCAGTGCCGCTTCCACGCTTGGGTCGACGCGCGCCGCCCCCACTGCCGCCTCGGCGAGACGTCCGGCCTCCGCCACGGCGTGCGCCGCCGCCGCTCACCGGGTCGGGGCGGATGTCGTCTGGGATGCCTTCATCGAGGATGTCACCCCCTGCGGCGGCAACCGGTCGGTCGTCGTCGGTGGGTTCGAAGTCGAAGGGCGTGAAGATGCCCTCGATGGTGTAGACGCTGTCGCCCTTTTTGGTGTTCAGCCGAATGAAGTGAGTGCCGGCCTCGACCCGCAGGTCGATCTGGTCCTTCTCGACCTCAGCCGAGTGTCGGCGCGAGTCGAGCAGCGCGCCGAAGCGGTCGCGGATGTCGATGATCGACTGCACATCCTTATGGTCGTCCCAGAAGATCGTGAGCTTCAAGAAGCCCTTCTCCTGAACTTTGAAGAACAACCAATCGGTGTTGTCGCCCTCGGAAGCCGACAGGAAGTCGTCTTTGAGCTTGTCAAAGAAGAGCTGCTGGGCGCCGGCGCGCTCGAAATCTTTGCCCGACGCGGAGTCCGGCTTGATCTGGGTCGAGCCGCAGCCGGTCAACGCGCTCAGCGCGAGCCCGAGGCAGGCGAGGAGGCCGATCGGCGAAGGTCGCCACAGGGCATTGACGCGCGTCCACATGATTCGATTGCCTCCTACACCGGGGCCAGCCACATGGCAGGCCGGGTCTTGACGGCCTAGCATCGCCGATTCGCGTACGTCAAGCCAAGGGGCTGAGAGGAGCGGGCGTAGGGTCGCGACAGATACTGCGCGATTTTGCATTGCCGAGCCATGGCTGTTGTTGGCATGCTACCGCGGCTCTTCGGGATCCGTCTAAACGAGGCAACTTGGCCAAGCACCGCATCTTCCGGCATACCTCGGAGTCGCTCGCGACGCTCCTCGAGGACGGAGTCAAAGATGTCGTCGGGCGAAGCATCTTGGTTGTCACCGGGCCGCCTCTGCGCGAAAAGTTCACGCGCATGCCGGCGCTCGGCGTCTATTTGTATCGGGTTGGCTTCCGCAAGAAGCTGCGTGAAGAGAGCGCGACCGAGTTTCACCGCATCGACGCGAAGGGCACGATCACCAAATGGCATCAGGATCCGTCGGTTCTGATGGACCTCGACTACTTGGTGACTGCCTGGGCAGACGAGGATGCCGAGCAACAAGAACTGCTTGGTGCGGCGATGCGGGTTTTGCTGGCGAATCCGGTCATGGAAGGCGACAGTCTCGAAGGCGACGCCTTCGATCCTGACACTCGTATCCCGATTCGTCCGGTCGAAGAACTGTCTGTCGAGTTTCTCATGTCCCTCTGGCGCGGATTCGGGGAGCACCTCCGACCCGCCATGGGCTACACGTGCAGGGTTCGTTTGGAGTCGCCGCGCCGGACTGGCTTGGCGCGGCGGATCGATGACGCAAACGTTGGGGTCAAGTGGGCCCCAGACAAGCGACGCCCGGAAGAAGCGACGGGTTAAAGAGGATGATGCATGGCTGAGTACCTGTCCCCCGGTGTATATATTGAAGAGATCCCTGGGGCGAGCAAGCCCATTGAGGCGGTCGGCACCAGCACCGCAGGGTTCGTCGGTGAGAGCAAAAAGGGGCCTGTCAATCAGGCCGTCTTCTGCCCGAACTGGAGCACGTTCACGAAGAACTTCGGCGACTTCGCCGATTCGGGCCACTTGGCCCACGCCGTCTACGGCTTCTTCAACAACGGCGGCGCGCGCTGCTTCGTGCTGAATGTGGGCGTCGGCGAGGCGGACAACCGACCGACACGCTTCATCGGCGCCGACAAGGGCCCGGGCGAGCGTACTGGTCTGCATCTCTTCGAAGAGATCGAAGAGATCAAGCTCGTCATCGCGCCCGGTCAGACTGACCCTGCGATCCAGGACGCGGTCCTGACGCATTGCGAGAAGATGCGTTATCGCTTCGCCATTCTCGACTCACCCGAGGTGATCGAGAGCGGCGGCGTCGACAAGCTGCCCAAGCCCCGCGACTCGAAGTACGGCGCCTACTACTTCCCCTGGATCAAGGTCTACGACCCCATCGAGGGTGAGATCTTCGTGCCGCCATCCGGTCATATGGCGGGCATCTACGGGCGCAGCGATGCTGAGCGCGGCGTGCACAAGGCACCCGCGAACGAGATCGTTCGTGGCGCGCTCGGCCTGCGCTACAACATCACCAAGGGCGAGCAGGACCTGCTCAACCCCAAGGGGATCAACTGCATCCGCGCGTTTAACAACCGCGGTATTCGAGTGTGGGGCGCGCGCACCATCTCGAGCGACCCCGAGTGGCGCTACATCAACGTGCGACGCCTCTTCAACATGGTCGAAGAGTCCATCGAGGGCGGCACCCAATGGGTCGTCTTCGAGCCCAACGACAGCAATTTGTGGAAGAAGGTCTCGCGTAATATCACCTCCTTCCTCTTGCGGGTGTGGGGCGATGGCGCGTTGTTCGGCGAGACGCCGGACGAGGCGTTCTACGTCAAATGCGACAGCGAGACGAACCCGCCCGAGGTCATCGACGCCGGCCAGCTCGTGGTGGAAATTGGAATGTGCCCCACCAAGCCTGCCGAATTTGTTATCTTCCGCATCGGGCAGATGCCGACCGGTGGCGACGTCTCCGAGTGATGTAGCGCCGTTTGAACTGGGATGGCCGCGGGGCCGCTGAGGAGAGAATATGTCTTTTACCGATATGCGGCGTGGTCATGACCACGTTGGTAACTACAACTTCAAAATCGAGGTCGATGGCATCTCATCGGGCTCGTTCAAATCCGTTGACGGCCTGAGCGCGAAGGTTGCGGTCATCGACTATCAGGACGGTCATGACTTGGTGGCGCGCAAGCGTCCGGGTCGTACGTCATATGGCGACATCACGCTCAAGCGTGGGTACGTCGAGGATCAGAGCCTCTACAAGTGGTTCATGGCCGTCGCCGAGGGCAAGGTTCAGCGCAAGAGCGTCTCGATCATCTTGCTCAACAACAACGGTGATGAGGTCGTGCGCTACAACCTCTTCGAGGCGTGGCCCAGTGAGTGGAAGGGCTTCTCCCTCGACGGCAAGGCCGACGACACCTCTGTCGAGGAGATCGTCTTCTGCGTTGAGAAGTGGGAGCGCGTCACCGGTGAGGCGTTCAGCACGCGGACCGGCGTCGTTCGCTGATCAGCGCTTTGCGTTGATTTTGCCTGGACGTCGAAGCAGCCCTTCGCTGTCTTGACGTTCAATCAGTTGCTGACGGCAGACCGCCTCTGGTTCGCCGCAGCTTCGCGACGGCGTCTCGCCTTCAGGTGCGACGCCGTTTCGCGTTTCGCCAAGGCTTTGCGTCTCGGCCGACATAGCGGCTCAACTGGTCTGGGCATCGACTGCTTCTGGGTTCTGACCCGGATCTGCGTCGAGCCCCATGCTCGCGATTCGCTCTTGGCATCAACCCCCTACGCAGAATGCGGTTTAGATGGCGTTCCAGACCGAGTTCAATTTCACCTTGCCCAAGGGCTTCGTCGATCAGCGCGGCAACGTGCATCGCGAAGGCATCATGCGGCTCGCCACGGCGAAGGACGAAATCTCGCCGCTGCAGGATTACCGGGTGCAGCGCAACCGCGCCTACCTGGTGATCATTCTGTTGTCGCGCGTCGTCACCAAACTGGGCGGGGTCGAGAGCATCAACCCGTCGGTCATCGAGCAACTCTTCTCGTCTGACCTTGCGTATTTGCAGGAGTTCTACCGCCGGGTGAACGAAGAGGGTTCGGCAAGCATCAAGGCCACGTGCCCGGCTTGCCAGCACGAGTTCGAGATCGACATGGGGTCAGGCGTGGGGGAATCGTAAGCTACCCTCTGGAGAGAATCTTCCAGGAGGTAGCGTACATTGCCTATCATTTCCATTGGTCGCTCGACTCGGTGCTCGACATGGAGCATCGCGAGCGCCAACTCTGGATTCGTGAGATCTCGAAGATAAACTCCGAGATCAACGACTCCCGACGGTAGTCGAGGCGGCGTTCATCTTCGCCTCTCGAGACTGAGCGGTCAGGCCGGCGGCCCGATCCCACAAGGACGCCCACGTCGGATGGGCAAGCCGGCTCGACGCGACTGGTCGTCGCGGGCGAGCGCGGAGAGCGTCCATGGCGTTGACCCGTGCACCGGGTGTCTACTACGAGGCCAACGAGCGACGCGTCAGCGCCCTCGCTTTGGGCCAGACGGGCGTACCGGTCTTTATCGGCGTGACCCGTCGTGGTCCGCTCAACGCCCCTGTTCAAATTTTCAGCCAGGCCCAGTTCGCTGAGTTCTTTGGCGATCCTCTGCCCGACGGCTATCTAGGCGCCGCCCTGCATGGGTTCTTCGAGAATGGCGGCGAGACGTGCTGCATTCTGCGCATCGCGCGGGTCAACGGGCGCCATGACGACGAAGACATCGCTCAGGCAGCCCGCCGCTTGCTGCCGGACGGCGTCGGTCGCCCGACGCTACGCGTCCAAGCGCGCAACCCGGGGAGTTGGGGCAACGGACTGCATCTCGACCTCGATCGAGTCGCGTTGCAACGCACGTTCCTGATCCGCGACGCCGACAAGGGCGACCAGCACCTCCAGTTGAAGACGGCGCACGGCATCACCGTCGGCACCCTCATTGAGATTCAGGCCGACGAGACGATTCAGTGGACTGTCGTCAATCGCATCGAGGGCAAGCGCATCTCGCTGGTTGACCCCTTGGCGCAGGCCTTCGCCTCGGCTGCGCCGACCTACGTGACAGCGCATGTCTTCTCGTTGAGCGTCCGCGACCTCGAACAGTCCGAGCGTTTCGAGAACTTGTCGATCTACGGCAACAGCCCACGCTTCGTAGAACGTGTGGTCAATGACCGCAGCCGGCTGATTCACGTCACTGCTTTGCGGCCCGACACGTCTCTTGACGCTGCGATGCCCAAGCCTTTGGCCAACGGCCCGCTGATCGGGGGCGCTGACGGCGTCGCGGATCTAGGGCCTGAAGACTTCATCGGCCACGATCGAGGCCCCGCGGATCGGCAGGGCTTGATGTGCCTCGTCGAGTACCCCCAGATCGACCTTATCGTGCTCCCCGATTTGATGAGCGCCTGGCAGAACAGTAAGCGGTTCAAGACGCTGCGTGACGTTGAGGCGGTCCAGGAGGCGGCGGTGAGCCTATGCGAGCGGTCGTCAAACCGCTTCGCGATCCTCGACATGCCGCCGGGCGGCGACTTGGCTGAGGCCCAGCGGTGGCGTCGGCAGTTCGACTCGGCCCACGCCGCGCTGTACTTCCCCTGGCTGATCACGCTTGAGGACGGTCGCCGACGCGCGGTCCCGCCCAGCGGTCACATCGCAGGCATCTTCTCACGCAGCGATGCTTCGCATGGCGTGCACAAGGCGCCCGCGAACGAGATCGTCGAAGGCATCGTCGACCTCGAAGTGCTCTTGCAGGACGCGCACCTCGCGCTGCTCTACGACAAGGGGATCAATTGTATCCGGCCGTTCGCATCGCGCGGTCTGCGGGTATGGGGCGCGCGCACCCTGTCGAGCGATCCAGAGTGGCGCTACATCAACGTGCGGCGCACCGTCAGCGCCATCGCGCAGGCCATTGAGAACGGCACTCAATGGGCCGTGTTCGAGCCGAACAACCCCGCGCTGTGGAAGCGACTTGTTTCGGTCATCTCGAGCTTCCTCGCGGGCTTGCGCGTTTTGGGAGTACTCGACGGCGCGACGCCCGACGAAGCCTTCTTCGTGCAGTGCGATCCCGAGACGAACCCCCCTGAATCTGTCGATCGCGGTATGCTCGTGACGCGCATCGGTCTCGCCGTGTCACGGCCAGTGGAATTCATCGTCTTCCGTCTGGCACAACGGTTGGAAAGTGAAGCGCAGGCGTCGGAGGAATAGGTCATGGCCGGAGCATCGAAAATTCAGCACCCATACGGCGCCTTCCGTTTCAAACTTGAGGTCGATGGCGTCGCGCTGGGGCACTTCAAGAGTTGCAGCGGGCTCAAGCACGAGATCGAGGTGCTCGAGTTTCAAGAGGGCGGCGCCAACGCGTTCAAGCACAAGCTCGTTGCGCAGGGCAGCTACCCGAACATCGTCTTGAAGATGGGGTTTGTCTCGAACGGCATCGCAGAGGATTGGCACTACGAGTACGCCGCCGCCGACGCCCAGAAGGGCGAGCGCAAGGGCGTGCGCATTTATCTGCTGGCGGACGACGCGCAGACGGACGTGGGCTCGTGGACGCTCAAGGACGCTTGGCCCGCCAAATGGGAAGGGCCGGAGTTCGACGGCACCAGCGACAACCTTGCCGTCGAGACACTCGAGATCGCGCACCACGGCATCCTGCGAGACAAGCAGAAGTCGTCACCGACGCTGGAACCGACCCAGCCACTCAAGGGCCGGGCGAGGAGCGGCAGCGCTGAACGCGGTCCATCGGTGCCGGGCGGTCCATCGCTGGCGGGCATGCTGCCAACGCCTAATATTCCCGGCGCGGGCGCAGTGCCGACCGATCCGGCTGCGGCTGCGCAGGCCGCTTTGGCCCGGGCGCGTGAAGGCGCCAAGGCCGCCGCCCGCAATGCCATGCCGCGTCTGCCCTTCTGATGGTGGAGTCCGCGGCGCTGGAGCCGCTCGCGCTCGACGTCGTGCGCGACCCGGTCTCGGCTCTCGGGGCTCGGCTGGATCGCTACGCCGGTCATCTCTCAGATCGCCTCAGTGGTTTTGGGAGCAGCGCTGCTGGTCCACGTGGCCGGTCGCTGCTGAGCAGCCTGTCGAATCGATGGTCGATGCCAGGCGCAGGTGCCGGGCTCATCGAGGTCTTTGACGGGTCAGATTTCGGCGGGCTGGTTCGCCACTGGGGCACCCGTGAGGGCTACGGTGACACGGCGTACGGCACTCAGAGTCCGTTCGTCGTCCCGGTCGATCCCATCGAGCATGTCGAAGGCATCAGCGGCGCACATCTGCGGCGTCAGCCTGATCGGCGACGTGCACTGCGGCCGGTGGGTCTGCGATCGCAGCGCCCGTCGCAACGTCCACGGGCCATTGAACAGTGGCGTCCCTTGAGCGCCCGGCGCACACCCGTCAACACCCAAGCCCGCGCTGCGTCAACGCGCTTTACCGCGTATCCAGCTGCGATGGGCCAAGCCGGCGCCATCGACGCGACGCTGCTCCGGTTCCCAACGGCGCAAGCCGAGATCGCCGATGGACCCGATCGCGCCGTCGTGACAGACCGCGGCTCGAACTCGATCGCGTGGGCACCGACCGCCAGCCGAACGCCCGCCATTCAGGCCGCCGAGCGACTCAGCGCCGATGTGGCTGCTCGACTCGCGCCGGCCCCCGCCGCTGAGCTGGGCGCGTGGCTCGTGCCGGCGTCGTCCCCCGAATCTGACGACGCCCTGGTGCAGCGCATGCCGCGCGCCCGATTGGCGAGGCTTCGACTCGATGCTCGAGTGCCGATCGCCGCGTTTGTGCCGCGCATCGGGCGCGCTGCGGTTGACGAGACGTCCAGCCCGGATGCGCCATGGCCTGCCGAAGGCATCCCCGGCGCGCTGATCGAGGCTCGCCGGCAAGAGCCGACCTCGGATGCGGCCGTCGCAGGTCGCGCGCCGACCCCGCTTGATGCTCGACGAGCGGTGGTCGATCGCGGGGAATCAACCAGTGCGCCCAAGCCAGCGGCAGACGCGCTCAGCGCGCAAATCATCGCGCGCACGGCAACGCGCGCCGAGAATCGTCCGCTTGCGGCGTTGAGCCGGGGTCTGCAGCCACCCGCAGGCAATCCGATGTCTGGCGCTGCCGAGCCGCACCCAGCGTTGCCCTGGCAGCCGCCGAGCACACCAGCACCGGGAGGCGCGCTATTCGTGCCGGCCGCTTTGGCGCGCTTGGCCGCGCAGGTCGCAGAGACGGTGCGCCCCAGCGAGGCTCCACGCGCAGACTGGCCGTGGGAGCGCGCGGATTCGATGCCCGCGACATCGTTCGTGATGGCCGACCTGGCCGCCGATGGCGTGCTCGTGCAGCCTGCCCAGGCGCGGGCCACTGAATCTGAATTCGGAGACGTCGGTCGCACGCGATCCGCGACGGATCGACCGACGTCCATTTCGTCTGCGGCGCTCGCGCGTCCCCCAGATGCGACACGGCGAGCCACGGTCCAGCCGCTCTCCTCGGCCAGCCAGCGCCGGGCGGCCCGTCAGCCTGTCGCCCGCACAGCACAGCAGGCCGCCACTCAGATCGCTGCCCGAGTTGAAGCGCGCTTGGCGCGTGTCCTCGCGGCGAGCGCGACCCGAACCAGCCCAGTCACGCTCTCGAACTTGCTGACTCACGCCCGAGACGGCGCATCGGACGCGGTTTGGCAGGCCAAAATTGCGGCTGATCCTGCGCTGGCGCAAGTGCTTGGGCAGGTCGATCGACTGACACCACGCACCTCGATGACCGCGCCAATGCCGGCGTCGGGCTTGACTGGCCGATCGGCCTCGGCCATGTCCGGTCAGCGCTCAACGGGGGCCCATCGGGCCCGCCTCGAAGACGGGCTGTCGGTCCTCAGTGGCGCGCCGGTCAGCGCGACACTCCTCTCGCCGTCCTGGTCGCAGATGTCACCCATCGCCCGTGCCGTGCTTGGCGCGGCCGGCTTCGGCCCAGAGGCCGACCGGCAGCCTGGGCCGGCGTTTTCATTCGGAGAGCGGCTGGCGGCGGTCGCTGCAGACCTGTCTTCGCGACATGGGCTCTCGACCGAGTCGAGCGTTGCGGGCGGGTTGGATGCAGCCTGGTTCAGCGAGCCGACGGGCACGCTCGTGCTTCCGATGACGGCTGATCCGTCGCGTGATCAAGAGGCTGCGTCCGTGACCATGCGCGCGGACTCGCCCGGCCGAACGGCGCGTGCGCGCGCAGCAGAGCGCGCAGTGCCCCCGGTCGCGACCGACGAAAGTGGCGCCGCTGCGTCCTTCCCACCGAGCGCCCTCTCGGGGTCGCGCACGCTTGTGGGTCTGCCTGCTGCGCTGCAGGCCGCATTGCGTGGCGCACAGCGGCGCGGCCCAGCGGCGCGCTTGCGTCCGGTCCCCCGTTTAACGCGCGTCAACGCGCCCATCGCGCCCGAAGCGATGGCGATGCTGACGCAGGTGCAGACCACACCACCGGCGGTCGTCGCGATCCTGGCGCGCGCGGAGCGATTGCTCGCGGGCGGACAAGCGGCTGCGATCTCGGCGTTGGCGCAGTCGGCCGATATGCCATCCCTCATCACGCTCGCGCGGCTGGCCGAGGCGCCTGATGCCTTGGCCGCGCTGTCGGATGTGAAGCGCGCGCCGGGTATTCTTCGCGCGCTCGCTCGCCTGACGGCGACGCCGGATTCGCGCGCGACTGCAGACGACGTCCCTCTGCGCGCGTTCAGGCGGCTTGAGCAGCCGGGTGGTCCGCGGCTCGACACACTTGAATCGCTGGATGCGGCGCTGGTTGAGATCGTCGGTGACGCCCCGGCGTTCTCTGACAATACGCCGGGCGCACCGCACCGTCGTGAAGCAGATCAGCGCCGTCCATCTGAGCCAGCGCCTGCGCGGCTCGCTGAGTCGCTCAGGACGCTGACCAGCGCCCTGCCGGCAGCGCTGCGTGCTGCGTTGGCCGCGGCCACGGCCCCTGCACGTTCAGGTGGCCGACCATTGCGCCCGACGGCGGGTGCGGCGCAGGCGCGAAGCCAAGCGCGTAGCGACACCCTTGCCTCGGTGAGCGCGCGACGGGACGGATTTTCGGTTGGCGCCATCGGCCTGGTCGCGCGCCGCGCGGCTGATTGGGCACAACTGGCAGAGGCGGCAGCGCCGCGTGGGTTCGAAGCGTTGGCAACTCAGACGGGCGACAGCGCGCAATCGCCGATCGCGAGTCGAGTGCTGGCGCCGCGGACGATGGTCGCCGACGAGATGATTCGGACTTGGGTCACGCAGTCAGGCGAGCCCGGTGTCGCGGGCGAGTCGGCAACTCGGCCTGCTGCAGTCGAGCGCACGCGTGCCGCGCCCATCGGGCTCAGTGGTCGTCGCTCGGCGGCGTTCGCGCATACGCTAGACGGCCTGGGTGAGGCGCCGGCATCGCAGGTGCGCCGCTCGATCTGGCAGGCGCCAGATGCCTGGACATTCATTGCGTCGGCGGCCGGCGCCGACGGGGCAACGCAGTCGGCCACCCGCACTCCGTTTGCGCCTCAATCAACATCGGCCGCGCGACATCGCGAGGCGATGAGCCTGACCAGTCATGGCGTTGCGGCGCCCAGCGGCGCAGATCCCGACGCAGGTGCGACGCGCAGGGCGGCTATCCAACAGACGGCGATGGGCGTGCCTGGCGGCAAGCTGCGTTGGCCGCAAGCGACCTTCAGTTGGGTCCAGGCTGCTGCTGCAGAGGCGGGGTCGACGATCGGGGATGCGTCTTTGCCAGCACGCGAGCAAATGACAGGCTCAGCGGCCCGGCGACGCGCGTTTGTGCCGAAGGCGTTCGCGGGCATTGCGAGTCTGCGCAGCCTGGGCGTCAGCGATCGAATCCTGATGCAGAGCCTGAATGGTCTCGGTGTCTTCGGTGCACCGGCGAGCCCCCGCACCAGCGCGGATCCACTCGGCCCCATGGGCGCGACCCCCCGCATGGATTTGGAGTTGGCGCTGCCCGGGTCGACTGAGTCGTCCGCGTCGAACGCCGAACGCTTTGCCGACGAGACGTTTGCGCGCCAAGCACGCATCTCGGCCGCCAACGCACCCAGCCCGCGCTCGGCCGATACGCCTGAGTTCGACGTCGACTGGGTGCAACCGGTCAAGGCCGTGTCCGATGAGAGCGCGCAGCTCGCTCCGCGCCTGCGATCGCCGAGCAACATCAGCCGGGCGCTCGACGTCTGGGTCGATGCCGTGAAGGCTGAAGCCGTGCGCTCGCCGTCGGCTGCGCGCAATGCCCTGGGCAGCGTGGGCCAGCTCATCGCGCAGTTCAGCACGCCCGCCGTCTCGAACACCCGCGTTCGACCGTCGAACGTCTTGCGCGGATCGCTCTTTGGCGGGCGCAGCGCGTCGCCGGTGACCCTCGAGGCGCCCCAAGAGGGCGACGCGCGCCCGGCCTTGATCCGTCCAGGCGAGCACGCAGCCCGGCAGGCGTTGCGCAAGGGCAACGACGTGGTGCAGGCCAGCCAGGCCACGACCACCGAAGAGGCCCGGCACAAAAATTCGGAGCAGACCGACGAGTTGATTCCGCCTGAAGAGGTGGAGCGTCTCGCCGCCGAAGTCATCGATAGAATCAAGCGCGAGCTGGAGTTCGACGCCGCTCGGATGGGAGAAGACGGATGGGATTAGCCAAGCTGACCATCACGCCGCTCGACAAGAATAAGGCCGAGCTGACGACGGGCGCGCTTAAGGCGCTCTTTAATCCCAAGGAGTATACGATCTCCAAGAGCGTACCGTGGAACCCGCAGGCGACCGCGGGCCTCGACGCGCCAGAGATGCAGTTCACCATGGGGCAGGGTGAGACGCTCAAGCTCGAGCTGTTCTTCGACACCTATGAAACCCGCAGCCCGGTGACAGCGCACACCGACAAGCTGCATAAAATGGCTCTGATTGATGCGGATTTGCATCGGCCTCCCATGGTCTTGCTCAGCTGGGGCAAGCTCAAGTTTCGCGGAGTGATCGAGTCGCTGACGCATCGCTTCACGATGTTTCTCGAGGATGGCACGCCCGTGCGGGCGACCTGCTCGGTCAACCTGCGTGAGGCCCGCGACGCGAGTGAGCAGGCCAAAGACACCAAGAAGGCCAGCCCCGACCACGCCAAGCTGCGTGCCGTTCGCCGGGGCGAGACGCTGCAGAGCATCGCGGCCGAAGAGTATGACGATCCCGGCGAATGGCGACGCATCGCCAACGCCAACAGCATCGATGATCCGTTCCGGCTCGAGCCCGGGATTCGGCTGATCGTGCCCCCGATTCTGAGCTAGCTGGGTGTTGCATGGCTGACGATAAATGGGTCCCTGAATACAAAATCAAGGTCGACGGCAAGGAGATGCCGGCCGACGATCGAGCACATCTGCAGCAGATCCTGGTGGATCTGCGGCGGCAGTCGCCGGCCAGCGTGGAGTTGCAGTTCAACAACCACGGGGGCGACTTCGATGAACGCGCAGAGTACGCGCCGGGCGCGGCGGTCGAGGTGGCCATGGGCTACACGATCAGCGGCACCGAGGTCGTCTTCACCGGCGAGATCATCGGCAACCAGGTCAAGCTGGCCGAGAACGCGCCGCGGCTGTTCATCGTGCGTGCCTTCGATCACCTGCATCGCATGACGCGGGGGCGCAAGACGCGCACGTTTCTGGATACGAAGTTCAGCGACATCGTCACGACCGTGGCCGCGGACTCGAGCCTGAGCCCCGAGGTCGACGACACCGCCTTCGTGCGTGAGTACGTGATCCAGCACAACCAGACCGACTTTGACTTCGTGCGCGGCATCGCGGGCTGGCTCGACTTTGACCTGCATGTGCGTCATCGCGAGGGCGCGAACACGCTGCGTTTCAAGAAGCCTGACGTGACCGGCGAGGCCATCGTGACGGCCATTTATGAGAAGCCCAACGTCGAAGGCGATGAGGTGCATCTGCGCCGCTTCGATGGGCGGCTGTCTTTGGCGCGCGTGGTCAGCGAGGTGACGGTTCGTGGGTGGAACCCGGCCGAAAAGAAGGAGATCGTCGGCAAGAAGGCCGAACTCTACGGCGCGATGGGCGGAGAGTCACCCGCCACCGATGAGATCAGAGAGAAGTGGGGCGAGACCGACCGACAGATCGTCGACTACAAGGTCTTCAGCCAAGAAGAGGCCGACAAGATCGCCGAGACCAAGGTCAACGAGTACGCGCGCACCTTCATCAAGGCCGACATCGAGCTTCGCGGCCACGTCGAGCTGCAGCCGGGCACGATCCTCAAGGTCGAGCGGGTGGGCCCGCGGTTCGACGGCAAGTACTTCATCGAGCAGGTGACCCATCGCTTCATCTCGAAGGTCTTGCCGCGCAGTGGCTACACGTCGACCGTGCGCGCCGCGCGCTGCGACTGGTAGCGATTCGCCCGCGCAGTAATTGCACGGTCAGATCTGTTCGCAGAGCCGGTTTGAGGAGTGCGCCATCGAACTCATCAGGGTCGAGGCGTGGTGCGGCAGCGACTGCCCGGGGCCCTGGCAGGCCTTACGCGGTCGGGGGCGTCTCAGCCTCGGGTCGGGTCGCGCGCCACGCGATCAAGGACCGCGAGATCGCGGCTAACTCGGCCAGGTTGAACGTCTCGCCGCGGCGCATCGGGTCGAGCCCAGCAGCGGTGACGACCGCCTCGCTCTCTTCGGTGAGCGGCCTGAGCGCCTTGCGCGCCATCTTGCGCCGCTGTGCGAACAGGGCCCGCACGACCTGTCGGAAGATCCGCAGATCGCCGACATCTTCGGCAGGCTCGGCACGGCGCTCCAGCACCAGCACCGTCGACTCAATCTTCGGGACCGGGTGAAAGCTGGTCGCAGGCACCTGGAAGGCGAGGCTGGCATGGCACCACAGCGACACCATCGCTGACAGGGCGCCACACTTGCGCGTACCGGGCGGCGCTGCTGCGCGCACCGCGAACTCCCTTTGAAGCAGGAAGCAGGCGCGGCGCCACGACCCAGGCGCTTCGATCAGGCCGATGATGATGTTGCTTGAGAGGTTGTAGGGCACGTTGCCGTAGATGACCGGCGGCTCGCCCAGCTCCTCGGCGATCGCGGCCCAGTCGATGTGGCGGATGTCGCCTTCGCGAATGGTGACATTCTCGGCGTAGCCCAGCTCAGCGCGCAGGACGGGGATCAGGTCGCGGTCGAACTCGAGCGCCAGCACCGACTTCGCGCGCTCGGCCAGCGCATGGGTGAGCACGCCGGTGCCGGCACCGATCTCGAAGACCGCGTCGGTGGGTCGGGCGCCGCCCGCGAAGGCGATGTGCCCTGGAATCAGCGGGTCGACCAGGAAGTTCTGGCCGAGTCGCTTGCGGGCCCAGAGGCCGTGCGCCTTGAGAACGATGCGGGGGTCAATGGTGCGCGTCATGCGTGCACCCGCCAAGACCCAACGGCGTTGATGCGTCGGTCTTCGGGGTCGTGGCGGCGGCGATCGCGCGCGTCGGCGAACGCGGCGCCGGCGATCATCGCGGCGTTGTCGGTGCACCAGCGGCGCGGTGGCACATGCAGGTGCAATCCATCCTCCTTGAGCGTGGCAGCGAGCGTCTCGCGCAGCGCTGTATTGCAGGCGACGCCGCCGACGAGCACGACATCGTGCACGCCCGCGTCAGCCGCCGCACGGCGCACCCGATCGACCAACTGGCCGACCGCTGCGGCCTGAAAGCTGGCGAGCAGATCGCGTCGCGCGTCGCCCTGGGGCAGGGCGCTCATCTTCTGAATTTGAATCAGCACCGCGGTCTTGAGGCCGCTGAAGCTGAAGTCGATCGGGTTGCCCGCCTTGAATCGCGGCAACTTGAAGCGGTACGCCGTCGGGTCGCCACCCTTGGCCAGCCGCTCGATCGTTGGGCCGCCGGGGTAGCCCAAGCCGAGCATGCGGGCGACCTTGTCGAACGCTTCGCCGGCCGCGTCATCGCGGGTGTTTGCGATGAGCGTGATCTGGCCAGGGGCCTGAATTCGATAGATCGCGGTGTGGCCGCCGCTCACGGCGAGGGCGATATGCGGCCATGACGGCCCCGCTGGCCGAGGATCTTCGGGGCGATGCAGGAAGACCCCGTGCAGATGACCGGCCAGGTGATTGACGGGGATGAGCGGCTTGTCGCGCGCCCAGGCGATGGCCTTCGCCGTCTGCAAGCCCACCAATAGAGCGCCCACCAGGCCTGGTCCGCAGGTGGCGGCGATCGCGTCGATGTCGTCCCAGCCCAGCTGCGCCTCAGCGAGGGCGTCCTCGATGACCGGGATGATATCGACCACGTGGTTGCGGCTGGCCAACTCAGGCACGACGCCGCCGTACTTGCGATGAATCGCGATTTGGGTGGCGACCTGATCGGCGAGCACGCGGCGGCCGTCCTCGACGATGGCGCAGGCGGTCTCGTCGCAGCTCGACTCGATGGCCAGGATGCGAAATGGCTTGGGTGTGGGAGGTGTCAACGAGAGTCCGAAAGCACGAGGAGGGAAGGCCACAGCGGGCGCCGCGACGTTGAGCACGACTAGAACATGTACTCGAGGTTGATGTTGAGGACGCCCACGGCGCTCTTGTAGACGCCAGCCGAGTCGGGACCGCGTGCCTCTTCGCGAATGCCAACGCCCGACAGGTCGCTCTCGATGGCGCCGTCGGCCTTGCCGCGGGGGCTGATGTCGCGCTCGAGGTAGACGACCTGGGTGTAGGTGGTCGCCAGAGCCATCGACTTGTCGTCGAACAGTTGAAAGCGCGCGCCGACGCTGCCGGTGAACTTGTTGGCGTCGTACAGCGACGGATCCATCGTCTCGTCGGGCACGGCGCTCTGATCAAAACCAGCGCCCACGATGAACTCGAAGCGATCGTTCACGAAGCGCGAGTAGCCCGCGCGCACGCCGAAGGCGTTGGTCCAGTAGCGCGGGATGATGCCGATGTCGCCGACGCCCGCCGCGCAGTTGCGGTTGGGATCGTTGGCGTTGAGGATGCACTGCTCCTCCATCACGCTCCAGCGGGTGTAGTCGCCGAACAGTCGAAATTCTTGATTGCTGGTCGGCCGGAACCGCGCGCCGAAGCGCCAGATGTCGGGCATCGACTGGAAGAACTCAACCGGTGTCTTGGTGCCAAGGTCGGCCGTCGAGTTGCCCGTGATGATCGTCGCGTCGCCGGTCAGCTTGTTCTCGCCGAAGCCCGGCTGGCTCTGGTAGCTCACGCCGATCCACCAGTTGTCGGTCGGGCGATAGATGAGCCCGGCGCCGATGGAGATGTCCTTGCCGGTGACGTTGACGACGGTGCGGCCCTCTTGGAGCGTCTCGTTGATGTTCGAGGTGTTATCGGTGCCGTCGGTGTTGCGCCCACGCACCGTATTCACGGTGTGCATCACGTAGTTGAGGCTCAGGCCGATGCTGAGCCGCGTGTCGGGGATTTCGTAGGCGGCCGCGCCGGTCAGATAGGCCGAACGAATCGTGCCTTCGATGACCCACCACCGCTGCACGCCATCCTTGGCGCCAGGAAAGTTCGCGTCGTCTTCGCCCTCGTCCCAGGTGGACTGGCCGCCGATGGGTACGTAGAAGCTCAGGCCTGCGCCGAACCCTTTGATGCCGAAGTCGCTCGTCACGCCGATGAACGGCGAGGCGATGACGTTCGCGAGGCTGGCCTCACCGGAGTTGGCGGCGACACCACCACCGGCGGGGGTGTGTCCACCCTCGTAGCCCGCGTTCTGAACGTTATCGATAGCGCCTGCGGGCCGCGTATACGACACGGTACGCCAGGCGAAGTTGCCGTCAATATACAGCCGCGTACCAAAGCCCAGGGCGAGGCCCGCGGGGTTGTAGTACATGGCCGTGGCGTTATCGGTGGTCGGGTGACCATGTTCGCCGCCAAAGCGGGCGACAACAATGCCACTTGCGGCGGCATCGGCGGCACAGAGGGCCGCGCCACCGGCGACACAGATCGACAAGAGCGTTCGGTTCACGTTCAAGATCCTCCAATGGCCATATGCTGCCGGGTGCAGATTGACAGCGTGCGGGCAAGCGTCGCATGCTCGCGGTGTTCCTGGATACCCCGAAATGTCACCGAGAAAGGCGCGTACCATGGCCCGATTCCGCGTGTCAAAGCTGCTGGCTGCTGTTGGCTGTCTGGCTCTGAGTGGCTGCCCCGACCCCGATGGCAGCGTTGAGAACTTCGCCGATCGCTCAGAACCGTTCCGCCCTGGGGGCGAGCGGTTCCCTGAGATGGTTGCGCCGGCGGGCTTCTTCGACGCCTCAGGCAGCTACCTGCTGGCCATCGCGGCCTCCGTCGATGCATCCAAGCCACTGCTCTTCCACGCCACGGTTACGGTTGTGGGCGAGACGGAAGCGGGCGACCTGCCGACGATCAAGGTCGATCTGCAGCCCGTGACCCATCCGGATCGCACGCCCGTGGGCGAGCCGCTGATCGTGGACGCGGTGCCCCTCAACCGTGAGGACGGCACCTTCTCCATCGATTATGGACGCGTGCTGATCCCCGGCGAGGCAGACCCGATCATCGAGGGCGCGCCCATCGAGGCTGACCTCATCCTCAACGGCCAGACGCAGAGCGTGACCGAGATCTGCGGTCAGGTGGCGGGCGCTATCCTTCAGCCCGCGATGCTGCCATTGGAAGGTGACTTCGGCACCAACCCGGCGGCCGTTGGCGACATCCCGGGGCTGCTTGTCTCGTCGAAGTGTGGCGGGCAAGCCGGCGGCGGCGAAGGCGGCGCGGGCGGTGAAGGCGGCGCGGGCGGCGAAGGCGGCATGGGCGGCGAAGGCGGCGCTGGCGGCATGGGCGACGCGGCCGACATGGGCGGCGCGGCCGACATGGGCGGCGCGGCCGACATGAGCGGCGAAGGCGGCATGGGCGCTGGCGGCATGGGCGGCGAAGGCGGCGGCTGAGGCTGAAAAGCCTCGGCAGGCAGCGGCTTGAATGCCGCCGTCTGCCCGCCGGCCTTCATCATTTAGGGGCCATCATCCAGGCTCTCTCCCTCTCTGAGACTCTTTCCTCATTCAGAAGGCACGCTTCATGGCACGCATCGCTTGCTTGCTCGTGCTCTGCGCCTGTTTCGCGTGTGGCGCGGCGCCGGTGGCGCCCGCATTCGCGCGCGCTAACGCAGTGCTCCTGGTTCAAATCGATGGCATGAGCGCCGCGGTGCTCGACAGCTACCAGCGGCGCCCTGGGGCGCAGGCGAAGGATCGCCTGCTCGTCCGCATCGGTGGGGTGCGCGCGACCGCGTTCGCTGATATTGGCGTAGATGCGTCGACTGCAGCGACCACGCTGATCGCCGAGGCGAGCCCAGCGGCCCTGACGGTGAACACCCCGCTGCTCTTTGACTTGCTGCCCGGAACGGGCACGGCGGCGGGCTTCCCGGCGGGCAAGCGCGCACAGAACATCGAGGCTGCGACCGACGCCGCGCGGGTTGATGCGGTGTTGGCTGCCCCCAAGACGCAGCTGGTGGCGGTGCGCTTCACGGGGCTCGCCGAGGCACAGGCCCAAGCCGGCATCAGCGCCAGCCCCGCTGCTTTGGCGACCATCGACGCGCATCTCGCGCGGCTGCGGGCACACCGACCCAATGCTCTGCTCATTGTGGTGGGGACGGGCGCGGCGCCGCGCAAGACCGGGGACGATCAGGCCGCGGCCAAGTTCGCGCAATATCTCAACGTCTCGCCCGACGCCGTGCATGCTTTCGGAGGCGCGCTGCGGGTGGATGGCCTCGATGTGGCGGGCGTTGCGGCGTTGGACAGCATCG
>JBNMOZ010000002.1:0-35313 GCA_051276005.1 Bradymonadia bacterium
CCGACTGACTTCAGCCTCCCGACTGACTTCAGCCTACCAACTGACTTCAGCCTCCCAACTGACTTCAGACGTTTTTTTGCGCGTCTGCCCGATCGCCCCCATCATCGATGCATCACCGAGCCCAGCGCTCGCAGCATCCAGGGGTCCCCTATGAACGAGCGACGTTGCAACCGAAGCACTGACCCCATCGCAGCCGCGCATTGCTTGCTGGCATCAGCGGCCCACACCTCGGGTCATATCGTGCTGGCGCTTGTCGACCAGGACGGCCTGCTGATCGCAGACAGCGGGTCTGACATCGACATCGAGGCTGTCGCGGCCATCGCGCCCTTGGCCGCCCACGGCTCGCTACAGCCGCAAGACTTCCTGGCGTTGGTCACCCGGGGCGCAACTCTGCGCGTCTGGGACTTCCAGATGCAGGGCCATACATACTTCTTAGTGGGTCTGGGCGGCGGCGCGGCCTGCCCGTCGGGCGTGACTCCGGCGCTCCTGCGCATCCTCGCCCCGCCATCGATCATCATCGACATCGCAGCCTGAATACGCGCGCGCCTGTCCGCCTCGCTCTTCTCGGGGGCCGTATCTGAGTTGACTGCGCCGCGGTCGACTCAAGCCCGCGGCAAATTGAGCGCGCCGCGGTCGGCGGAGGGCCGACTCGCGAACGCTCGGTCTGCCGTCTCTACCCGCCCGCTAGCCGCGATTCGTATACCAAATCAGCAGCACGATCGCGGCGACGACGATGGCCAGACCAATCCACAGGCTCGACCCCGGCTCATCGGGCACCTCGACGCTGGTGGGCGCCCCGGCATCTGCAGCCGGCTTCGCTACGGGCGCGCTGGCAGCCTGCTTTTCAATCGGTGCGCTCGCCGCCGTGCCGGTCGGCGGCTTGGTCATCAATTCGGGCGGCGACACCGGCACCTGGGCCGAATCGGCGACCACCTGTCTGGGGGCTTCACTCGGCGGTGCGCTCAGCGGCGCGGGCTCGCCTGACAGCTTCGCCGCTCCGTCCAACCCCAAAGGCTTGGAGACCAGATTGCTCGTTTCCGACACCAGCGCATGTCCGCCTGTGTCGGTGCGACCGAAGATGCTGCCGATCGCCTGGGGGCCAGTGCCCAAGGGCTCGATTGGCAAACCATCGTTCGCCACGGCCAGCTGGCTCTCGTCGGCCAAGCGCGCCAGGAGCGTGGGCAGGTCGGCCCCCTCCGTCATGCTCGCGATAGCGTCCGCCGACTGATCGCCGCGCTCACGCCCTGCCTTCCACGCCGCATCACGACGCAGACCCGTCGTCGACAGACCCGCATCCTTCCACGCTGTGACGGCCGACTTGAGGGTGTCTAGCGCCATCAAGGGTGTGCGATCGCTGGCGTCGGTCAAAAACGCGACTGCCCCTTCGGTGTCGCCGTCTACCAGCAACGCCCGAGCACGGCGCGCGATCACCCCGTGGCCCGCCGAAATCAGCACGCCGGCCGCGTCATCGAACTGTCGCGCGAGGGTCTTGTTGTCCAATCGAGCCTCCCTGAAGCCGAGATATGCTACCTGCCGGCCCGGCCAGCGTCCAGCGGGCTGACGGGCAGGTCGAATACTCATCGAGTCAGCGCTACTCGCCGAAGAAGAACCGGGTGATGCTCACCGCGTACGCGCGGCTGTCGAGCGTGCGCTCGATGGTGCGAATGAACTGGCCGTTGGACAGCGTCTCGTCCAGGTCAAGCAGCGGCCCATCGGCGAGCGTCTCACCGGCGCGATCAACGAGGACCTTGATCTGGGGGCGATGAAAGTTCACCGGATTCGTTGGCAAATTCACCACGAGCCCGATTTCACTCGTATCGAGTTCGACCAGGCTACCCACCGGGTAGCAGCCCACACAGTTCGCGAACAGCTTCGCCAAGAACACATCGAACGTGCGTCCG
Organism: Bradymonadia bacterium; assembly: GCA_051276005.1. Lineage (GTDB taxonomy): Bacteria > Myxococcota_A > Bradymonadia > UBA7976 > UBA1532 > JBNMOZ01. Next base: position 1,902 of record JBNMOZ010000002.1, read on the forward strand.
CCATCGTCCAGGATTCGTCGCATCGCCTGGTCCGGCAGCAACGCCTTGCGGTTGGCCTTCGCGCACGTCATCTCGTCGTACGTGCTCGCCATGCGGACGATCTCGGTCATGAAGCTGGCACCGATGTCGGCCACGTACAGCCCCTCGGGCCGCGCGTCTTCGGGCACTTGGCACTCGTACGCGACAATGAGCCGGTTGATGACCATCTCGTTGAGGCCGCCGAGCTGCACCAGCGCCCGCGCGACCTTGACGCGCAGCTTGTCCATGACCTGCGGCTGATGCTCACGAATGTCGGCGATGCCATCCATGGTCAGCTGCGCGGCACCCTCCTGGCCCTCGAGCGTGTCGAGCAGCGCCCAGCCCAGGTCGTGGTTGAAAGCCGCCATGCCCAGATCGAGCAGCTGCGTCTTGTTCATGCCCAAACGATGCCCGAACACCACCGACAGCACGCCCGTATTGAGCATGTGCGAGAACAGGTTGCCCTTGTATCCCTCGAGGTGAATCAAGCTGAGCAGCAGGTTGTGAAAGCGAGGTTCGACGTCGATGATCTGCAGACACAGCCGCTTGACCTTGGCGTGACGAGGCGCGCGACCCTGGCGCAGGTCGTTGACGAACTGCCGCAGCATCAGCAGGCCAGAGGCATAGACCGCGAGCACTGCTTGACGCGGGTCGTCGCTCGTGGCCCGGCCGACATCGGCCTCAAGGTCGAGCTTGCGCACGCTGATCGAGCCTAATGGATAGGCCGTAATCGGCGACTCGCCGCCTTCTGCGAGCACTTCGAGGAACGCCTGCACGAACAGAGTGATCGTCGGATCGTCGAGCTCCGCCGTGAAGGTGAGCTGATTGATGTCGAGAAAGTCGAAGATGCGGCGCAGGAAGCCGGCGTTCTGGTAAGTGCCGCCGTCGAGTTTGACCAACCTGCGGTTGACGAAGAAGTTCTGATCACGCAGGCCCAGGCCAACCTGGTCACCGAACTGCAGCAACGTGCGCACCGTCGAGATCATCGCCGCGTATGGCCGGTGCATCGCGTCGTTTTGCAGATCATGCATGCCGGCCGAGCGCAGCAGCACGAACAAGTTGCTCACCAGCTGCCGCGAGAGTTCCTCGAACCGGTCTTCCTCAGCGTCGAGAGCCTTGAGCACATCGAGCGCACCGGCGAGGGCTGACTTGCCGCTCATGCCGACCCTCCGGCGAGGCTGCCCTGATAGAAGAGATCGTAGAGTTGCTGCGTGCGCGCCTTCTGCTCAAGAGCCATATGCCCCAACCCCCAGGCGCAAGCTTCATGCACGATCTCGGACTTGAACCGTCGCCCCAACTCCTTCTCGAAGAGTGGGCGCACGTCGGGCGAGAGGCGAACCGCAAGAGCCACTGCCGCACAGTGCCGCGCCTCTTCATGGATTCGACTGCGCGAGAGCAAACCGGTCTCACCCAACAAGCTGATGAACTGCGCAGTGGGATCGCCCGTCAGCGCCGCGGCCACAAAGTAGCGCCGCTTCTCATCGAGATCGTATTTGCCGAACGCCTTTGCTTCGACGCTCTGCAAAATGCGGGTGTGCACATCGGGATCACGCACCCGAGTCAAAGCCTGCAACGCTCGGCTGCGCACCGTCTTCGCCGAGTCCGTCAGCGCACCGAACAGCAGATCGCGAAACTGTTGGATCTCGGCGGTCCCAAAGCTGGCGAGGCACTCCAACCGCACCTTCGCCTGGGGGTTTTGCATGCCCGCCCGGACGGCCGCCTGCAAAACCTCGGTCGACTGCGTCTTGAATACCGCCAGCAGGTCATGCGCCAGCGCCGCGTCGACCTCGTTGAGCATGCGCGCGACGATGAGCGCTGTCCGAGTCTCAGCGAGCCACATCGGCAGTCGTTCGATGAGCGCTGTGCGGTTGCGCTCCACCCGAATCGACCCGATTTGGCGACAGATATGCGGCATGAGTGACCCGTCCAGCAGTCCCAGAACGGCCAGCACGGACGGCGTCTGGACCGACTGCTCGTCGTTGAGGCCGCGCATGACTCTGCCAACAAAGGCCGGGGTCGACCAGGCGCTGAAGATGCCTTCGATGAGGTCGGTATCCGGCGTCGCGCGCTCCAAGCGGCGCACCTTGCGCATCAGCCGTTCCAGCTCGCCCAGCTGCCCACCATCCAGCTGCAGGTCGGCAATTCGACTAAACAATTGTGCGACGCGAGCGCCCCCATCATCAGCACCGACGTCGGCGCTGACCTTGAAGAGGATCTCGATGAACTTCTCGAGGGTCTCACGTCCGGTGGTGCGAATGACGCCGCCCAACGTGCGAAACTCGGCCTCGTCCATCGCGAACGGGTGCTCTCTAAATTGGACCAAATTGGCGTCGGTCAGGCCAACATTCGGGTGGATCACTTGAGATCGTCGATGCTTCGCCGCTGCCCCCTGGGCCACCTGAACAGCGGCGCGCTCTCGGACCTTCGCGATGACGCCCTCGATTGTGTAGTGGTGCGCCTCACCGTCAGGTGCGTCGTCGTCGTAGCCCTGGGCGATGCGGTGCTCGATGTTGGTGAACTGCTTCTCCCAGAGCATCGTGACGACGTCGTCTTCGAAGTACGCGGGGTCGTCCCAATCGAGCAGCAAGATGTCGACGAGCCCGTCGAGCTCGGCGCGGCTCAGGCCGGGCTCGAAGGTCAGCGCACGCACGCCGTCCATGAAGAAGCGGTAGACAAAGTTTCGCTCGACGCTGTGGTTCTCGTAGATGGTCTGGCTGTAGAGCGTGAACTCATACGGCCCAATGCCAATCTCGAGCGCGTCTTGGCCGTCGAGCATGCGTGACATGGCGTCGAACAGACGTTCACGAAACTTCGCGTTCGCCTGATGGTCGCCGCCATACAGCTGGATGTTCTTGACCAGCTTGACGAGCTCGCCGAAGGCAGCGCGCGCGATGTCGAGGCGGGTGCGCTGCGCCGGCTCCAGAGCTTCGGCGCTCGGGCCTCCGAAGATCTGGGTGATGTCGCCACGCTGGCCGCGCTGCAGGGGTGCTTTGACCATGGTGGAGGATCAAGCCGCAACAGCGTGCGGATGTAAAGACACCCGTCGAATTGGGGTGTCTATTCGGCGGGCACCTGGAAGGTCGCGGCTCCGCCGGCTGCCGCCGAGTGGACGGGCATGTCGCTGTTGAGGCACGTCGCGCTGGCAACGTCGGCGCTGTCGCAGACGTAGACGTCGTAGGCTTCCGGCGTGTTGCCAGCGAACTCAACCACTGTGACGTTACAGCCGGCGACGCTGCCGTCAAAGCCGATCACAAGCTGGCCGTCTCCGCCCAATGAAATGTAATCGGACGGCACCGAAGCCGCTTCGCACGCGCTTCCGTCGTCCAGCGCCGCACGCGCGTCGCCGCGATTGGTCGAGCAGCCGGGGCCCTCCGCGTCGCAGACAGAGCCTTCGCCGCGCTGCGCCGTCGCGCTGATCGCGTTGGCACAGTCCGCGCTGACGCCACAGATGTCGGCGCCGGTCGTACCCTGGCCATCATCCGGTGAGCCGTCGTCGAAGACAATGACGGTGTCAAAAACGGGGTCAACTCCGCCGCCGCCCCCAGCGCCCCCACCACCGGTTCGCACACAGACGTTTGGCTGTGAGTTCACTAGACAATCGAAGCCCATCGGGCAACTGCCTGGGGCGCACGCTTCAGTGCAATACGGCTGAACCGGGTCGGGGAAACAAAGCCCGGAGAGGCAGTTGCCTGCACCGCTCGTACACGGCGCGCCGATGGTACCTCCACCGCCCGCGCCGCCCTGCCCTCCCTCCGCGCAAACACCCGCTTCGTCACATTCGTCGTCGCAGACATCGGCATCACTACAGTCGTCACCGTCTCCGCCGATGCACGCTTCGACCGCGTCACAGTCGTCGCCCGCCTCGCCGAGGCACGCGATGTCTTCCAGGGGCGCCTCATTGAGGCAAAACACGACGCACGAGGGCACCCGGTCGGCGGGCTCTCCCTCGCAGCTCAACGCGCTGCGACACACCCGGTCGCAGATCGCATCGACGCTGCCGCCGCTGCCGCCGGCATCAGCGCAAACGCTGGCTTCGTCGCACTCATCGACGCTGCCGCCGCTGCCGCCGCTGCCGCCGCTGCCGCCGCTGCCGCCCGCGTCATCATCGTTCACGCAGCCAGCGCCAAACAGGACAGCCAGTCCAAAGGCGCCCATGAAAAGGGTCTTCAGCGTAGTCATCAAATGCTCCCGATTGTGTCCTGGAGTTTCCAGGGCTCACGTCAAGGCTGCGGAACACGAGCGCTGAAGTAAAGGGGGGCGCGTTCTGGCGAATTCGGCCACTGTGAGCAGCTGGTCCGAACGAAAAAAGCGCCCCACAAAGTGAGACGCCTTCTTCAGCGGCAGGCGCTGCGTAAAACGCAGGCTGTCGCGTGTCGTCCGGTGAGCCGAGGCTCGGTCCGTTCGACGATCTGACGTTACTCGGCGGGCACGTCGAAGGTCGCCTCGCCGCCGGCGGCGGCTTCGAAGACCGGCTCGTCGTTGTTCACGCAAGTGGCGTTGGCAACATCAGAGTCGTTACAAACGAAGACCGAGTAGGCCTCTGCCGTGGCGCCAGCAAACTCAACGACAGTCACGCTGCAGCCGGCAATGCTGCCGTCGAAGCCAACCGCGAGCTGTCCATCGGTGCCCAGCGAGATGTAGTCCGAAGGGACCGAACCCGGCTCGCAGGCGCTTCCGTCATCCAGCGCCGCTTGCGCGTCGCCACGATTGGTCGAGCAGCCGGGGCCCTCGGCTTCGCAGACAGAGCCTTCGCCGCGAGTGGCCGAGGCGCTGACGGCCTGAGCACAGTCCGCGCTGACGCCACAGATGTCGACGCCGGTCGTACCCTGGCCGTCATCGGGGGAGCCGTCGTCGAAGATGATGACCGTGTCGAACACGAGAGGCGCGCCGCCGCCTTCGCCGCCAACGCCGCCCGCTCCGCCGACGTCGCCGCCCGCTCCGCCTTCGCCTGCGTCGCCGCAAACGCCAGCTTCGTCGCATTCCTCGACGTCACAACCCATCGCAAAGACGACCGTGAGCCCTAGGGCACACACCAAAATTTTCTTGAGCTCGTTCATTGAGTACTCCTCCCCTCAGAGTGAACTCTTGCCCGACGGAAACCGCCGAAGCAGGCCGTATGGCCGCAAAGTGCGGACATGTAAACCGATCCTGGTCCGCTGAGTCAAAGGATTGTGACACTAACGTGGCCGGATGAGTCTCTGGGATATTGATCCGCGCCGTTTGACGCGGTGACAAAAGCTACTTACGGGTGAAGCCAGGGCATATTCAGCTCATGGTTCATGACGCCGCAATGCGTCGCCGATTCATGCTCATGCATCCGCATATTCTCGTGCGAGCGCGCACAACTCAGGATCCTGATTGGACTGCTGCGCGGCGTGGCGTGCCATCTGCCCAGCGGCCGCTCGATCACCCAGCGCAGCAGCGACGCGCGCCAGAGTGCCCAGCACCATCGGAGCGTGCCGAGCCGACCCCAGAGCGTCGTATAGAATGGAAGCCGCCTCGGTCGCCCGATCCGCCGCGAGCAAGGCGATGCCCAGCATCAAGGCGTACTCAGGCTCATCGGCTGCCAGAGCGCGCGCCCGACTGAGATGCAGGATCGCCGAGTCGGCCTGATTCAGCCCAAGATGCAGGTCGCCCAGACGTGCGTGGGCGATCTCGCAGGCGAAGTCGCCGTGCGGCGCGATGCGCAGCACTCTGCGATATGCCTGCACCGCGCGCTGGTAGCGCCCTGCACGCGTATGACGCTCGGCTGACGCCAGGAGAACTCGGACCTGATCTTCACGCGGCATGGGGCCATCCTACGGATGCAGCGCCAGCACGCAAAAAAAGTGACGTAATCGATCAGTCGACGGGCGTGATGCCAGCCCCCGTGGGCTGAAAACATCCAGGTCTAGAGGACACAGAAGACGCGCAACTTCGGCGCAAGACGAGGGCGGACCTGGTGGACTTTGGTACGTCGCCGACGCAGAAGGCAGCCAGAGCGCTTCGAGGCGCGGTGGCCGACGCAGCGCGGCTCTCAACGCTCTCTCAGAGCGCGATCCACAAGATGATGAGTGCCAGCAATAGACCGCCAACCCCATAGGCTGTCCGCCGCGCCGCGCTCCCGTCATAGGCCTGACGTTCGGCGTCGATGACGCTGCGCGCGTTGCGAAGCGTCTCGATGGCCACAATCGCCTCCTCTGCCGCCTGCCGCTCGGGCAACGCCACATCAGGGACGCGCAGAACAGCGCGCGCGAGGTCGACGATTACGGCCTTGCGGCGCCGAACACGCTGCTCGTGACGATTGACGCCTGCCTGCTGCTCGGCCTCACCTGCCTTCACCGCTGCGTCACCAGCCTGGCGCCCAGCGCGCAATGCATCGAGGGCCTCTGAGTGTGTCGCCACGAGCACATCGACCTTTGCTTGCAGCGGCGCGAGCTCCACAAGCGCCGCGGCGTGCTCGACCCGGACTTCACCGCCGCGCACACCCAACGCCTCAATCGTGGCGATGGCCTGCTCTCTCTGAGCGACGATGGGGCCCCGCTCTTCGTCATCGTCGGACAGCCGCGCGAGGCGGTCATCGAGACGGACACACCGCGCACGCGCCTCACCCTGACGAACACCCACGCCCTCGACTTCGCGTTCGAGCGTGTCGCGGCGAACCACCCGACTGCTCAGGTCGCGTTCAGGCAGTACGAGCGCATTGCGGGCAACGTCAACGGCGCTCTTGCAGGCTTCCAGCCGCGCGGCGCGGGCGTGCCGTGCGTCCGAGAGAGCCGTCTCAGCCTCGCGAACCGCGACCTGCGCGGCGCTGACATCGACCTCGAGATCATCGACGGTCTGCGCAAAGGCCTCGGTCTCACTGTCAAGGTCGGCGCGCATCAAGAACGCAGCTTCGCCCAGCTCAACAAGTCGCTGATCGCGCCGGATTACCGCATCGCGCAGTGCGTCATCGAGGTGTTGATAACGAGAGCGCCAAGCACGCATGAGGCCGATAGCGGCCCATGTATGGCGCAGGTGACCGATCACCCCATCAGGAGGCGGAAGGCCACCGGCCGAGGGTGTAGCCGGGGGCGGTGGTGCGATGGGGGGTTGTGGTGTCAACGACACGCGGCGAGCCGACTAGCGCCCGCGCTTGAGCTCGATGAGGACCTGCTTGGCCACAGCCTTGAGCGTGTCGAAGACGCCATAGCCTGTGGTCGCCACCGCCTCGAAATCAGGCACCGAGGTGGGGTTGAGGTAGTCGCGTAAGTAGTCGGCGTCGACTGCGTTGGGCAGGTCGCGCTTGTTGTACTGCACAACGTACGGGATCTTGTCGAGGTCGTAGCCCTGGTCAGCGAGGTTGTCGCGCAGGTTCTCCAGGCTCTCGATGTTCGCGTCCATTCGCTCGACCTGCGAGTCGGCGCAAAAGACCACCCCATCGACGCCCTTGAGGATCAGCTTGCGGCTGGCGTCGTAGAAGACCTGGCCGGGCACTGTGTAGAGATGGAAGCGAGTTTTGAAGCCGCGAATCTCACCCAGTGACAGGGGCAGAAAGTCGAAGAAGAGCGTTCGCTCCGTCTCCGTCTCCAAGGAGATCATCTTCCCCTTGGCCTCTGGATTCGTCTTCGCATAGATGTACTGCAGGTTTGTCGTCTTCCCGCACAGGCCAGGCCCGTAGTAGACGATCTTACAGTTAATCTCGCGTGACGAGTAATTGATGAAGGACATGCTAGGTCGCCGTCACCCATCTCCGAAGAGGCTATCGATATCATCGTCGGTGATTTCGGAGAACACCGACGATCCCTGTTCCTGGGCCTTGGTATCGATCGTTTTGAGCACGGCCGCCAGTTCTCCGCTCGCTTTTCTTACCCGCAAGCGGACAAGTCCGAGCGATGAGCGCTGGTCGAAGATGATCACCAGAATGATCCGCTGACTGACGAGCGAGATGTGGATGTTATCGTTTTCGCCTTCATGGAACTGAATGGCGAATTCTTTTTCACCCAACAACTGCGCGAGGCCACCGGTCGCCGCAATGTTGCCCGCCGTGAGGCTGGCAAGCGACGTCGTGTCCATGGACGCAGTGTCGCCGCTACACGCCAGCAGTTGCCCGTTCTTGTCGACGAGGAAGACTGCCTTGGCGCATGCGTCACGTTGTAACGCATCGCAAACTGCTACGATTTTCACATGCTCTTCTTCGAAGAGCACCATTTGCGAGGTCATTCGCCGCTCGATGTCGTCAAAGAAGGCCCGCCGCTGGCGGCGCGTCGCGATAACCTAGCACCCGATCCACGGCCAGACAAGACGCAGGCTGACACCGTGTTGAGTAGATTGAACATCCGGACCTGATGAGATGATGAACGCCGCGCGCAGCAGCGGTTTGCGAGCTTTCGCTCAGAGTTCGCGCCGACCGGTAAGGGCCCGCGACAACGTGACCTGATCGGCGTATTCGAGGTCGGAGCCGATGGGCACGCCGCTGGCTATGCGCGTGACCCGCACACCGAGGGGCCTTGCGAGGCGTTGAATGTAGAGCGCCGTGGCCTCGCCCTCGACGCTCGGGCTGGTCGCGATGATCAGCTCTTCAACGCCGCCGCCCAGCCGCCGCAGCAGCTCGGCGAGATGCAGGTCGTCTGGCCCCACCCCATCGAGCGGCGCGAGCAGTCCATGCAGCACATGATATCGGCCGCGAAATTCGCCCGTACGCTCGATAGCCAGCTGCGCCGGTACGCTCTCGACCACGCAAATGATCGCGTCGTTGCGGCGCCCATCGCTACAAAAGCGGCAGGGGTCCAACTCGGTCAACGAGCAGCAAACCGAACACTTTCGAATCTTTTCGCGAACCTCGACCAGCGCAGCCGCAAGATCGGCGGCGACATGAGCCTCAGCGTCCATCACGAAGAACGCGAGCCGTGCCGCCGTCTTGCCCCCCACCCCGGGCAGCCGGGAGAAGGCATGGATCAGCCGCTCAATGGGATCCGCGTCGGCCACCCCAGCCTAGAAGAGGCCGGGCAGGTTGATGCCGCCGGTGATCTTCTTCATCTCGGCCTGGCTGTTCGCCTGGCTGGTGGTCAGCGCCATGTTCAGCGCAGCCATAAGCAGATCCGAGAGCTCGGGCAGATCGTCGGGGTTGATGGCCTCGGGGGTGATGTCGATAGCCGTGATCTTCTGGCGACCGTTGACCGTCACCTTCACCAGCCCGCCCCCGGCGGCGCCTTCAAAGTCCAACTCAGCGAGTTGATCCTGGAGGCCCTTGATCTGGCCCTGCATGCGGCGGGCTTGGAGCATGATGTTGCCATAGGCTTGCTTGGCCATAGAGCGTCCTCACTGTCAGTGGATTGGGTTCGATTCGTCTGTGGGCACCGTCACGCGCTCGACTTCAGCGCCCAGAATACGGGCGGCGGCGGCGATCGCGGGGTGGTTGCGCGCACGGTCTTCGCGCGCCTTGCGGGCAGCCTGGAGCAGTCGCGTCGCGTGGGCCGCGACCGTCTCGGCGTCTAACTCAGGGTGGCCCAAGGGCCGCGACTGGATATCCAGCGTCGGACGCTCGGCGAAAGCCGTCTCGATTTGAGACTGCAGCGCAGCCGTGAAGCGTTCGATCGCGTCCTCGCGGGCCTCGGCGAGCCGAACCACGATCGCATCGGGCGCGAAATGCAGCAGATGCCCGTCGACGCGCAACTGACCGGCTTCCCACTTGGGCAGGCGCCCGATCAACTCGCCGAAGATGACGTGCGTGCTGCGCTCGTCAAAGACGATGGGATCGACCGCATTGTCATTGTCGCTCTCGTCAGACACCAGCGCGACGCTGCTCTCGAAGATTGGCGGCCCTGCGCTCAGTGCAGGTGCCGGTGCCGGTGCCGGTACCAATGCCGGTGCCGGTGCAACTGAGGGTCTTACGGCGTCGTCGTCGGCGGCGGGTGGCAGATCTTTGACGATCTGCAGCCGGGGCACGCGACTCGCGACCTGCCGGACCGCCGGGGCAGGTTTGCCAAAATCGGACTTCTTCTTGTCCTTCGGCCAAACGAGCGTGCTGAGAATCTGGTGCGCCTGCTGGCTGTGCGCGCTCAGGTGCGCCGGGAGCGCATCGGGATCGTCCACGACCGGCGCCTGTTTGGGCGCTTCGACGACGACCGGCATCGGCTGCCGAGCCACCGCTGCGGAGCCATGAACTTCAACCGATGCGCTGGCATCGGCCGGCGCGCTCGGGCGGGCCGGCGCAGTGGCCTGTGCTGCTCGGCGAAGTCCATCCGCAGCCTCGATGGCCTTTCGCGCACTCGCCGAGGATGCGACAGATCGCGAGCGCGAGACGGGCGACGACGCGATCGGCTGCTGCGGGGCGGCTGCCGGGGGCGGCGTCGCGATCGGCTGCTGCGGGGCGGCTGCCGGGGGCGGCGTCGCGATCGGCTGCTGCGGGGCGGCTGCCGGGGGCGGCGTCGCCATCGCGCGCGGTTGCGCAGCCGGAGCTCTGTGAGCGCGCGTGCGGTCAGCGCCTCCGCCATGCTCGCTGGACGGCGCGAGCCCTGAGGCTGACGGGCCGGCGCCTGACGGGCCGGCGCCTGACGGGCCGGCGCCAGGCGGCAGCGGCGCATCGATACGGGCTTCGAGCCGCGCCAGCCCCTCCAAAACCTGCGCGAGAGGCAGCGTCGGCCCCTGCTCACACAGCTTGAGCAGGGTCATCTCGAAGACAAGCTTGGGGAAGTTTGAGCGGCTGACCTCTTCGGCGCCGGCGATGAGCGCATTGAAAAGACGGTGAATGCGAGCCGGTGCGATCTGCGCAACCTGCTCGGCCAACATCGCCAACTCATCGCCGGGGATGTCGATGAGTCGATCGGGGTGCGCGCAGACCTTGATGACCATCAGGTCGCGCAAGTGCTGCACGAACTCCGTGGCGAACTTCTGCAGATCGATACCGTGCTGAAACAGGTCGTTGATGATGTTGAGAGCGGCTTGGCCGTCGCCATCAAGAATTGCGCGGGTCAAACCATGCAGAATCGCTCGGTCGGCGATGCCCAAGATCTGGCGCGCGTCCTTCTCGATTATCTTCGTGCCACAAAACGCGATGACCTGATCGAGCAGCGACAGCGAATCGCGCATGCCGCCCTTGGACTCACGGGCGATGTGCTGCAGCGCCGCGGGCTCGACTTCGATATTCTCGGCGCGGGCAATCTTGGTGAGCGCGTCGACGATCGCGCGCTGGGGAATCCTTTTGAAATCGAAGCGCTGGCAGCGCGACACGATGGTCTCGGGGATCTTGTGCGGCTCGGTCGTTGCGAAGATGAACAAGACGTGCGGCGGCGGCTCTTCGAGGGTCTTGAGCAGCGCGTTGAACGCCGCCGTCGAGAGCATATGCACTTCGTCAATGATGTAGATCTTGCGCTTGCCGCGGGTGCTGACGAACTTCACAGCCTCGCGAATCTCGCGGATTTGCTCGACGCTGTTATTGCTCGCCCCGTCGATCTCGAAGACGTCGGTCGACTTGCCAGCGGAGATGTCGATGCAAGACGGACAGACGCCGCACGGCGTGACGGTCGGGCCCTCGTCGCAGTTGAGCGCCTTGGCGAGGATGCGCGCGCAGCTGGTCTTGCCGATGCCGCGACTGCCCGTGAAGAGCAGCGCGTGCGCAACCCGTTGCTGGCTGAGCGCGTTAGACAGCGTCCGCGTGACATGCGCCTGCCCCACGACCTCATCAAAGGTGGTCGGGCGCCATTTGCGAGCCAGGACGAGGTAGGACATGCGCTCCTCGGCGAGCGCTTGGCGCCCGCGCGTGTCTATCGATTCAGCCAGCCACGCCAACATGATGATGCCGAGCGATCTGGAACGCTATCGATATCAGGTGCGCTCAAACGAGGAAAGCGATCGAAGGCAAAAGTGCGGGTCCGAAGGCTTGGGGTCGCTGCGCGCGCGTCCGGCTCACGTCGAAAATCGACGCTGCACCGCGCCCATAGAGCAGGCAAACCGATGAGATGACCCAGGGGGGCCGCTCAAGACACAAACAGATTATTTAGAAGATGGAATCCAGAGAGGTAAGCCCTGAGGGAGCAAGCCTACGCAGGTGGGCCTCCGAGGAGGCAGCCGCGGAGGCTATCGGGAGCCTACCGAGAGATCGCTGAGGGGCTGATCTGAAAGAAAAGAGTCGATGACCGGAACCCGGCACCCCAAAGGGTCCGCTACCGTTGCTGCCTTCCGGCCCTGGCGGAGTTCACGGTCTCCAGTCGCCGGGCCCGGCCATCATAAGACGACACGATGGTCGTCGTGACGACACGATGGTCGTCAATATTGGCGGAGAGAGTGGGATTCGAACCCACGGTACGCTTCCACGCACACACGATTTCCAATCGTGCGCCTTCGACCAACTCAGCCACCTCTCCAGCAGCTCAGCGGACACGTCTTGGATGGAGGAGAGAGTGGGATTCGAACCCACGGTAGGCTTGCACCCACACCTGATTTCGAGTCAGGCGCCTTCGTCCACTCGGCCACCTCTCCGTACCGAGACCGGGCCATGCCTGGTCTCAACGCGTTCGCTTCGCCAACGCCGCTTTCCTCCACGCCGACGGGCGCGAAAGAAGCAGGTCAGCAGAGCTGCACATTCTTTGGTCCGAACTTTGTCCTGCACGCGCAGGCGATGATTGAGACGGGCATCTTCGCAGAGCCCATACAGGCTGCGTACAGCGCCCGCCTTGGTATCGGCGGTGCCATAGACGAGCCGGCCGACCCGCGCGTTGACCAAGGCGCCCGCACACATTGCGCAGGGTTCGAGGGTCACGTAGAGGGTCGATTCGATCAGCCGCCAGCGCCCGATGGTACGGGCAGCGTCGCGCAGAGCGAGCACTTCGGCGTGCGCTGTCGGATCTGCATCAAGCTCGCGGCGATTGAAGCCACGACCAATGATACGACCGTCTTGCACGACGATGGCGCCGACAGGCACCTCTCCCAAGGCAGCCGCGCGCCGCGCGAGCAGCAGTGCGACGCCCATAAAGGCGTGGTCGTCGAAGCCTGACGCGATCGGGAGGGTCCCAATCGGCGGTGCAGCGATCGGTGCGTCTTGAGTCGGTGATCTGGCAGTCATGGCTGCTCCAGCGTGTTGCTGAGGAGGCCAGTATGGGCATTAACGCCCTGAAGACGAAAAAAGCCCGACGCGACAAACGCCGCGTCGGGCTCTGGCGCACTCGGCAGGATTCGAACCTGCGACCCTCGGTTCCGTAGACCGATGCTCTATCCAGCTGAGCTACGAGTGCATACTTGGAGGAGAGAGGGGGATTCGAACCCCCGAAGGGCTTTAAAACCCTTACTCCCTTAGCAGGGGAGCGCCTTCAGCCACTCGGCCACCTCTCCTGAAGACAAGCCATACCATACCGCACCGACACAGCACCTTAGCGGTGCTATCATCAAGTTCGGAGATGTAAAAGAGCGACAGCAGGAATCTTTGGCGGAGGAGGTAGGATTCGAACCCACGGTAGGGGTGAACCTACAACGGTTTTCAAGACCGCCGCCTTAAGCCACTCGGCCACTCCTCCCCAGATTCAGGAAGTTGCCTGCTGAGGAACGCGAGGGTAGGGAAACATCAGCGCACCGTCAAGAGGTTTCTTTAGAAGCCGTGGTTATCACGCAGACCATCAGCCGATGAACTCGAGGCCGCCCATATAGCTGCGCAGCGCATCAGGCACGCGAATGCGCCCATCAGCCTGCTGGTAGTTCTCGAGGATCGCGACGACCGTCCGGCCGATGGCCAGGCCCGAGCCGTTGAGGGTGTGCACCAACTGCGGCTTCTTCTGGCCCTCGATTCGATGTCGGATTTTGGCGCGGCGCGCCTGAAAATCGCGAAAGTTCGAGCAGGAGCTGATTTCGCGATAGGCGCCTTGCCCGGGCAGCCAGACTTCGAGGTCAAAGGTGCGAGCCGCCGAGAACCCTAGATCGCCCGTGCACAGGTCGACGACGCGATAGTGCAAGCCGAGCGCCTGCAGGATCGCCTCGGCGTGGCCGGTCAGCGCTTCATGGGCCGCGGTGCTCTCATCGGCCGCGCAGAACCATACGAGCTCGACCTTCTGGAACTGGTGCTGCCGAATCAGGCCGCGAGTGTCGCGCCCATAGCCGCCCGCCTCACGCCGAAAGCACGGCGTATAGGCGGTGTAGCGGATGGGCAACTCGATGATCTCGTCGCGGTGCAGATTGGTGACCGGCACCTCGGCCGTGGGGACCAAGAAGTAGCCATCGCTGACGGCGTAGGCGTCGTCCGCGAACTTGGGAAACTGACCCGTGCCCAGCATCGACTCGGCGTTGACCAAGAATGGCGGGAGCACCTCGGTGTAGCCGTGCTTCTCGGTGTGCATGTCGAGCATGAACGCGGCGAGCGCGCGCTCGAGGCGGGCCAATGCGCCGGTGTACACCGTAAACCGGGCGCCGGTGATCTTCGCCGCGCGCTCGAAATCGAGCAGCCCCAGCGCTTCGCCCAGATCCCAGTGCTCCTTGGGCTCGAAGTCGAGCAACGGCTTGCTGCCATGCGTGCGCAGCTCAACGTTCTCCCCCTCCCCTGCCCCGTCCGGGACGACGTCGTCTGGCGCGTTAGGGATGGTGAGCATCAGATCGGCGAGATCGGCCTCGATCGTCCGCTGCGTCTCAGCGACCGCCTTGATATCGGCACCGATGCTGCGCATGCGATCGCGAAAGGCAGTGAACTCTGGGCCCTTCTTGTCGGCCGTGCGCATGCCTTTTTCGGTCTGGCCCTTCTCGTTGCGCAGCTGATCAGCCTGCTGGATGCAGTCGCGCCGCTTCTCGTCGAGCGCCATGGCGGCGTCGAGGTGTTCGGCGGCACCACGACGCTGCAGACGGACGCGCCATGCGGCCGGATCGGATGCGATTTGACGAATGTCGAGCATGCTGGGCCTCCCATGTCGCAAGGCGGCCTGAGTACCGCGCTGGGCGCCGGACTTCAATGATGAGGGCAGATCAGCCGCTACTTGAGGTTGCGCAGCAGGTCTCTGGCGTCACGCGCCATGGCGCCGTCAGGCGCGAGCTCAAGGTAGGTCTTGCAGTGCTTGCGCGCCTTCGCCCGGCTCTTGTCTTTGTAGATGGCGCACAGGCGGTAGTGCGGATCGGCCAACTTGGGATCGAGCTCCGCGGCCTTCTCGAGGTAGCGGATACCCGTCGCGCGGGTCTTGCGGTCATTGAGGCTGAGCAGCGCCAACGCCAAGTGCGCCTGAGCGTGCGCGGGCTCCTTTGCGATCGCTGCCTTGTAATGCGCCGCGGCTTGGACGCGGTCGCCGCCGTTGAGGCTGAGCTGGCCCAGCGCGACATAGGTGTCTGCTCCACTCGCACCGCAGGCGACGGCGCGCTTGAGGTCGGCCTTGGCGGCGTTCCAGAGGGTCAGCTCGTACATGCGCATGCGCCCGCGGCGGTAGTAGACGTCGCAGAGCGTCTTGAGCAGTCGCTTGTCTTTGTCGACCGCGTTGGCGACCAGATTGTACTCGAGGCGCGCGGCGCGATCGCCCGCGGCCGTCTTGGACGCTTCGAGGGCACGCGCAAGCCAGTAGCGGTATTCGAAGTTGCTCTTCTCTTCTTCAAGCGCGCGCTTGAAGAAGTTGCCCGCCGACTCGTGGCTGCCTTCGGCGAAGTCGGCCCGGCCCTGGTAGTACAGCGCGGGTGACAGGTCGATATCGCGCTCATGGGCCCGCTTGAGCAGGGCACGTGCCCGGTCGTAGTCCTTCTTTTCGAAGTAGGCGATGCCCGCCGCGAGCAGGACACGCTCGTTCTTGCCGTCGCGCTTGAGCGCCGACTCGAAGTGCACGAGCGCCCCATCGACGTCGCCCAACGCCTGCTTCGCCTGCCCCAACTCAACATCGAGCATGCCGTGAAAGTCGGGACGGCCGGCCAGCGACTCGAACTGCGCGAGCGCCTTCTTGGGGTCGTTCTGGGCGAGCAGGACCACGCCGAGCTGCTTGCGTGCCCCGAGCAGCGACGGGTCGAGCGAGAGAGACTTGACATAATTGACGCGCGCCTCTTCGAGGGGCTTGGCCGCGTTGCCACCAATCTGCGCAATCCGACGCTTCATGTCGGCGAGGCCCGCGTAGAGCTCAGCCCCTTTGGGGTAGTGCTTGATGGCCTGTTCGAGGTGCTGAATCGCTTCGTCGACCTTGGTCTGACGCTCCAACAAACGCGCGATGCGCATATGGACCGGCAGGTAGAGCGGATCGGCCTCGCGCGCCCGCTCATAGGCCTTCTGCGCTTCGGGGAACTGCTCGCGGCTCAGGTACAGATCGCCGAGCGCGACGTGCAGGGCGGCTGCCTTGGGGAAGGCGTTTACCCCGGCCTGCAATGCCTTCTCAGCCCGCTCCCGGCGCCCGAGCGCGTTGAGAGCCTCGACGGTCTTG
The DNA here is from genome assembly GCA_051276005.1 of Bradymonadia bacterium. GTDB lineage: Bacteria > Myxococcota_A > Bradymonadia > UBA7976 > UBA1532 > JBNMOZ01. The sequence continues at coordinate 18,239 of JBNMOZ010000002.1, forward strand.
AGCACGATCTGCGGACTGTTGATGCCCGACGATGAGAGCAACTCCAACTGGGCGAGCGCTTTGTCCCATGCCCCGTCGCGCACGTACTGAGCTGAGAGCAGCTCAATGGCTTCGACGTTGCGGGGATCGGCGCGCACGGCCTTCTCAAGGTCCTCACGAGCCTGTTGCATGCGTTCTTCGGCCAATTCGACCCGCGCCTTGAGCACCAGAGCCTGGCCGCGAGAGGCGGGGTCGAGCCGCGCGCTGTCGAGGGCGAGGACCTGGCCGATGAGCTTCTGCGCGCGCGCCTTCTTGTTCTTTTGCACGGCGATGCTGGCCAGATCGAGCGTCACTTGGGGCGCGCCGGCGGCCTCGTTGTACAGCGACTCGTACTGGGTGCGGGCGTCATCGACTTCGCCGGCCTTGAGCGTGAGTTTGGCGTGCAAGCGACGCGCGCCCAGCAGGGTTGAGTCGGTGGCGGCTGCCGCAAACGCCGTGCGCGCTGCTCCCCAGTCGCCCTTACGCTGCAGGGCGTGGCCCAGCAGGTATTGCGCCTGTGGATCGGGCTTGCCCTTCGCCCAGGACTCAACGGCGCTGACCGCGTCGAGATCGCCGTCGGCGAGACGGGTATACAAGCGCGCGCGCTGGCTCGAGACGCCGTCATCGAGGGTCGGCAGCATCGCCTTCGCGTCGGTCTTCCACGTCTCGTTGCCGCGAAATTCGAGCACGCCACGCGCATAGAGTTCGACGAGCTTGGCCGCATCGTCGCCCGCCAAGGTGGCCTTCTTGGGCTCCCACTCAGCGATGGCGGCGCGATAGCCGGACACCTCGGCGAATGTTGCCGACATCGTTGGGCGCACACCGTCTGCATCGGGGCCTGCCTGCGGGGTGGCCACCGGGGTCGGGTCGGGTGCCTTGACGACCTTCGGCGTCTTCGGCGTCTTAGGTGCCCTGGCCCGTCCCCTGGGGTTCGGATCGGCCGCGAACGGTCCGATGTCCAGGACGAACATGACCCCGACCCCACCGACGAGCAGCAGCGCGACCGCCGCGATCATCAGCGTCTTCTTGCTGCCACCGCCGCCCCGGGCCGGCTTCGCGGGCGCAGCGCCGACTTCGGCGGCGTCCGCGGCAGCCGGAGCAGCCACCCCTCCGTATGCGGCCGCGCTGGGTAGACCTGCGCCAGCCGGCGCGACGAGCCGGTCTGCGACGCTGCCCTCGGGCATTGGCAGCCCGGCCAGGTTCATCGGATCGGCGTCGGCCAGCGATGGACCGGTCGCGGCGGGTCCGCCGTGCACCCGATCCGGCAGGTCGCCGATGCCTGGCAAATCTTCAATGATGTCGCCGTGTCCACCCTTGGGCCGCGGCAAGTCGACGCGGGGCGAGAGCAGGTCGGTGTAGCCGTGCGGCGCGGGCAGGTCGGCATGCGGAGCGGGGAGATCGCGGTAGCCATGCGGCGCTGGCAAATCAGCATATGGCGCGGGCAGATCGCTGTACCCGCGTGGCGTCGGCAGATCGCTGTAGCCCTTGGGCGTCGGCAGATCGCTGTATCCCTTGGGCGTGGGCAGATCGCTGTATCCCTTGGGCGCCGGCAGGTTGCTGTGCCCACGCGGCGCCGGCAGATCGCCATAACCTTTGGGCGCCGGCAGGTTGCTGGGCTGACTGCTGGGGCTTCGCGCGGGCGCTGGCAGGTTTTCAAGCCCGCCCAAGGGTGCGTCGGCGTTCGGCATCGGCGCCGCGACGCCGTCGAACAGGGTCGACAGGTTGTCATCCTGCCCGGCCACTTGTGAGGCGCCGTCCGGATCGCCAAAGCTGAAATCGAAGGCGTCGGATTGCGCGCCATCAACATCACCGAAGCTGAAGTCGAAGTCGTCGACGACCCCATCGCCCGGCGGCGGCTCGAATCCACCCGCTCCCTGCGAGCCCGCCCTGAGGCCGAGCCCTTCCGCGACCCCTGCAAAGTCGGTAATCGCGACCCAATCCCGCCGGTCAACCGAGCCCTGGTCGGCGAGCGAGAGTTGGCCGTCGCGCGCCATGCCGGCCAGGTTCGCCGCGTCGAACGGGCCTGACAGGTGGCCATCTTCTCCGCGAACCCAGACGCTGCCCTTTTGGGCCATCGCCGCGCCGCCATCGAGGTCGTCGAAGTCGTCGAACTCCTCGAACTCCTCGAACTCGTCGACGACATCCATGGCCAGACTCGACGTGCGCAACGGCGCGCCGCGCATGGACACGGGCGGCGAGCTTGGCGGTGCGGGCGCGCGCCCCATCGATCGCGGTGGCATCGCACCCGGCGGCGGCAATGCGCTCGGCGGCGGCAACGCCCCCGCCGGCGGGGGCGGCGCGATGATCGCACCGGGTGGCGCCGGCATCGCACCGGGCGGCGGGGGTGGTTGCGCGATCACGCCCCCCGGCGGAGGCGGCGGAATCATCACCGACTGTTGCGGCCGAATTTGCGCCATCGAGCCGGTAGTGGTCGCAGTAGAGACAGCGCTCGTGTGGCCATCGCGCTCCGCGACGAAGCTGTGGAGGCACTTCGGGCACTTGATCTGCAGCCCACCGGGCGGGATCTTGCTCTCGCTGATATTGTAGTCGGCACTGCACTTCGGGCAGATGATCTTCATCGACTCCCCATCGGCGATAATCGCCGGTCAAAACAGGTCAGGAGCCTAGCACCGCGTCGCGCGTGGGCCAACGCTTGCGCCGTGTAGGACCCCAACAGAGGCTGATTTTCGCCAGCATCGCTCAGGACTGCTATGTAGCGGTATGCGCCGAACCCAAGCGGCAGTCGAGCAGGCCGTGGACTGTCAGCCCGCCGCCTCAGTCGGCGTGCCCGGGATGAGGGTCCAGGGTCCAAAGCCGTCGTCGGTCGTGCGGTACTCGAGGGCGGTGACGCCCCGTTGCTCGGTGACCTTGTGCAGCAGCGGCCACGCGACGTCGAGGTTGGCGACTTCGGCCACCTCGAACATCAGGAAGCCGTCTGGGGTCGACATGCGCAATTGGAGGGTCAGGTGTTTCGAGGCCGTCAAATAGCGCCCACTGCAATCGCCAACCAGCTTGCGAAACCGCACGCGAAATTGCAGATGGGTCACCTTCGGTTTGTCCAGATCCAAGACGAATCCTCTCATCGATGGCGCGTTGGAATCTCAGTGGACCGATCGCGCAGCGGCGGATCGCAGTCGCACACTACGCAGGAGTAGAACATGGCTCGGCGGACCAGCACCCCCTCCAAGAAAAAGAAAGCGCCCTCCAAGAAAAAGAAAGCGCCCGCCAAGAAGAAGGCGACCGCCAAAGGCAGCCCGTCGCTCATGCGGCGGTTGCTGCGGTGGGCGGTGCGCATGTTCGTGGTTTGCGTGCTGCTGGGCATCATTACGCTCGCGATTGGCTATTGGTACTTCAGCCAGGGGCTGCCCGACTTCAAGAAGGTCACCGACTATCGCCCCGCGCAGGTCTCGCGCATTCTTGCGGTCGACGGCACGGTGCTGGCCGAATTTTACCGCGAGCGCCGCACGGTCATCCCGCGCGAGCGCATCCCCGAGGTGCTCGTTCAGGCGGTGCTCGCCGCAGAGGACGCCGAATTCTACGAGCATCAGGGCCTCGACTACTCGGGCATGCTGCGCGCGCTGTACAACAGTTTGCGCGCCGGACAAATCAGGGGCAGCGGCTCGACGATTACGCAGCAGACCGTCAAGAACATGCTGCTTACGCATGAGCGCAGCCTGAGGCGAAAGGCGCGCGAGATCATCCTGACGCGCCGCCTTGAAGGGCGCCTCAGCAAGGATGACATTCTCACCATCTACCTCAACACCATCTACCTGGGGCATGGCCGCTTCGGCGTGCAGGAGGCGTCGCAGTACTACTTCGCGAAGGACGCGATGGACCTCAACGTGAACGAGGCGGCGACGCTGGCGGGCATCATCCAGTCGCCCGAGCGACTCTCACCGCGCAAGCACCCCAAAGAGGCGCTTCGGCGTCGGGCGTACGTGCTGTCGATGATGGCGAAGAACGGCTTCATCACCGATGAGGTCGCCCAGCAGGTCGATCACAGCCCCATCGAGTTGGCCGAGGTGCCGCCGGAGCGGGTCGAGACGGCCATGTGGTTCGTCAACCTGGTCAAGCGCAAGGTCATCAGCAAGTTGGGCGAAGACCTGCTGTATGAGGGCGGGCTGCGCATTCAGACCACGCTCGACCTGCGTCGCCAGATTGTCGCTCAGGCGAGCCTGCGAGACGGTCTGATGGCCGTTGATGGGCGGCAAGGGTTCGGCGCGCCCAAGGGCCGCATATCGAACGTACCGAGGTGGCGCAAGAAGCGGCGGGCGGCGCTCGAGATCTGGCGGCAGGTCGACCCCGAGCGGCGCAAGAACGCCGTGCCCCTGGAGCGGACCATGGTGGCGCGGGTGACCGACGTCACCCGCCAGAACATCCACATCGATCTGGGCTTCGGCGAAGCGGAGATCGATCGCGACAACGCGGCGCGCTTCGCCAACGACAAAGGCAAGCTGCCCTTCAAAGCGGGCGACGAGATCGAGATCAGCCTGCGCGCCGACGGCCCGAAGTTTCCCAAGAAGATGAAGGCGGTCGTCTCGGGCGCGCCCCAGGGCGCGATGGTGGTCATGAACCCGACAACCCGCGAAGTGCTCGCCCTTGTTGGCGGCTACGACTTCACGCACTACCCGTACGATCGCGCCACTCAGGCGAAGCGCCAGCCGGGCAGCGCGTTTAAGCCGTTCGTCTATGGCGCGGCGCTGGAGAGCAAGAAGTTCACCCCCGCAACGGTGGTGCTCGACGCCCCCGAGACGTGGCGCATCGGCCCCGGCAAGTGGTGGAAGCCCAAGAACTACGACGGCAGATACCGCGGCGAGGTCAACCTGCGCATGGCGTTGGCGAAGTCGGTCAACACGGTGGCGGTCAAGGTCACCCAAGAGGTCAGCGTCAAGTCAGTGCAGCGCTTCGCCCGCAGCGCGGGGCTCTCCAGCGGCATGGTCGACAACCTCACCCTCGCCCTGGGCTCGTCGGAGGTCTCGGTGATGGAGTTGACCAACGCGTACGCCACCATCGCCAACGGCGGCAAGCCGGGCGACGCGAAGTTCATCACCGAGGTCAGCGACGCCCGCGGGGTGCTCGACGTGCAATTCCAGGTCGACGGCGAAGATCGGCCGGAGTCGGCCATCGACAGCGATGTCGCGTGGCTGCTGCGCAATATGATGCGATCGGTCGTGACCGCGGGCAGTGGCGGGCGAATCCGAAAGCTGACCGACCGTGAGGTCGTCGGCAAGACCGGCACCAGCAACGAGGCGCGCGACACCTGGTTTGTGGGCCTCCTGCCCGATGTGGTCGTCACCGCTTGGGTGGGCTTCGACGCGCCGCAACCGCTGGGCCGCAAAGAGACCGGCGGTGGCACCGTCGCGCCGATCGTAGGCGCGTATTTGGGGGCCGCTGAGGCGCGGGGCCCCGGCTGGGGTCGGGCGCCGGCCGGCATCGTAGAGCGCAGCATCGACAAAGCGACCGGCTTGCTCGCCGGACCCGACTCCAAGGCCGCCTACACCGAGTACTTCCTGCGGGGCACCGCGCCCACCGAGATCGCCGCCGCGCCAGACGCTGTGCGGGCCGCGGACTTCATGATGAACCAGTTCAACGATCGTCCCGAGGATCCCGAGGACGCGCCGAATGTTGACGTCACGCCCGTGCCGCCGATTCGGCCGACGACGCCCTTCAAGCCCCTGGCGCCAGCCCCGATCCGTCGGGCTGCGCCGGCCCCGATCAAGCCCGCGCATGCCGCCCCCGCCCCGCTCAAACCCAACCGCAGAGAGCCCATCGAGATCGGCGTGCCCAACGTGCCGATCGCCGACTTGCCCCCCCGGCTCGAACCGCGCCACAACGACGATGAGGATCGCCCGGAGTGACGCCGGCACGATTCCGGGGCAAGATGCGTCTATGAACAGTCCCCCGAAGACGTCCCCAGAGCATCACCCGCGCGGCCCACGCCTCGCGCTGCTTGGCTATGACGAGCGTGGCGCGGCGCTCGCCGATGCCCTGTCGCCCAGCGGTTCGCTGCGGCTCATCGCAGACGACGACGCCGCGGCCTGCGCCCGAGCGCGGGCGGCTCACCCGACCGTGCACGTCACCGCGCTGCTTGAGGCCGTGCTCGAGCCGGGGGCCATCGACTTCGTGCTGCTGCAACGGCGCCATCTCAAGATCGCCCAGCATGCCGCCACCTTGGGCATCGGCGTGATCCTGCTGCCCGCAGGCGGCGACGATCCGATCGCGCCGCTGCGGCAATTGCTGGCCCTGCAGATCGCGCCCGCGGGCCGCAAGGGCGTGGCAGCCGACGCTTTCATTCACCCGACCGTCGACGTGTCGGGCGAGGTCGAAGTGGGCGCGGGCACGCGCATCTGGCACTTCAGCAAGCTGCTCGGCCCGCTGCAAATTGGCGAGGGCTGCTCGCTGGGCCAGAACGTCGTCGTCGAGCGCCACGTGCACATCGGCGATAACGTCAAAATCCAGAACAACGTCTCGGTCTACTCGGGGGTGATCCTCGAAGACGACGTGTTCTGCGGGCCGTCGATGGTCTTCACCAACGTCGACACCCCGCGCAGCGCCTGGCCGCGTCGCGGGGAGTACGTCACGACGCGCCTGGAGAAGGGCGCCAGCGTGGGGGCGAACGCGACGATCGTCTGCGGCCACACGTTGGGCCGCTATTCGTTCGTGGGCGCCGGCGCCGTGGTCACCAAGGACGTGCCCGCCCACGCGCTGGTGTACGGCAACCCCGCCCGGCTGCGAGGCTGGGCGTGCTTTTGCGGCGCGCGACTGAAGATGGGCATTACGCAATCGGGCAGCGAGCGGTGCACCTGCACCGACTGCGACCGCGTCTACACCCGCGAGGGGCACACGGTTCGAGAGGAGGCGGCATGAACGTCAAGGATGCACTGCGCACCGCGCGCGAGGCCGCCCGCAAGGTCGGTCGGGTGGTCGCCGACGCCGCCATGGCCCAGCCGGTGATTCGTGAGCGGGTCGTCAAGGCGCGATCGACGTACCAAGACCTGCGCGAGCAGGCCGAAGAGCGCTTTGTGGTCGTCGAGGCCGAGCTCTGGCAGTGGATCAACCGCATGCAGTCCGAGGCGCAGAAGGCCGGCCGACAGGCGCAACGCCGCAAGATCGCGGTCAATCATTACGACACGCTGGGCGTGGGCCCTGACGCGACCATGGAAGAGGTCAAGGTCGCGTACCGACTCAAGATGCGCGAGCATCACCCCGACCGCTTCGCGCATGACCCAGAGGCCGAGGCGCAGGCCCAGGAGCGCGCACAGGTGATAAACGTGGCGTATCAGGAGCTGACCGCGCTGCTGACGGGTCGTGAGAGCCGCCGCGCGGACTGATCTGCGTCAGCGGGCGCCGATCGCCTCTACCTCGGACCCACTGTTCGCGCCACGCGGAAGCCCACCGCGGGCGTGCGCGCCTGCGCTTTGACCGTCTCGATACGCGTCGCGATCAACGCCCCCGCAGCGCTCATATAGCTGCCGCCGCGCACGTCTCGCGTATCGATCGGCGCGTCCTTGCGAAGCCCGACCCACTCCGCAACATTGCCCAGCAGATCGCACTCGGCGTTGATCGTGTTTCCGGTGCTCTTTGAGCAGACCGGTGTTGTGCCTTTGCCGCAGCCCTGCATCTGCGCCCGGTCGCACGTCGGCGCGTCGGCGCCCCACGGGTGGGGGGTCTCGCGTCCGCCGCTCCGGGCGACGAACTCCCATTCACCGGGCGTCGGCAGGCGCCCTTTGGCCCAGCGCGCGAACACCTTCGCCTGGGCCCAATCGACGCAGTTGACCGGATGGTTCTCACGGCCCGCGACCAGCCAGTTACACCCGGCCCCGGTGTTGGGCGGGGTGCACGCCTTCTGGACGACGCAGCTGCTGTACTGCGCGACGGTCACCTCGGAGATCGAGATCTCGAACGGCTTGACGACCTCCTTGTCGCCGTCCTTCCACTCGGCTTGGGGGCCCATGCGATAGAAGCTCAGCGGGTAGGGCACCCAATCGATCTGCGCGACGTCGGTGCCGTCGGGGAGCCAGGTCTGCAGCCCGCCCACGAGCGTGTCGTGTTTGTAGCGCCCCTCGGACTTCTTTTTGCCCGTCGGGTGATAGATCGTCTCGAGCCCGTTGCGCACATCGTCCGCGAACTCGGTCTGCTTGGCGGTCTTGCCGTCGGGCGTCCATTCGGTCGAGCGCCCGTGCAGCTTGCCCGCCTTGTAGGTGCGCTGCGCGAGCTTCTGACCGGCTTGGGACCACTCGACGCGCACGCCGTCTTCGCGGCCATCGACGAAGGTGGCCTGCATCTTCTTTTGGCCGGTCATATGCCAAGTGGTCTTGGGGCCATGGTTGATCCACCGGTTCCCCGGCGCCTGCCTCTTGCAGGTCGTCTCGTAGCCCTTGCGCGGCGGATCGCCGAACATCTTCGTCCCCTCAGGGCAGTCGGACTTCGTCTCGCACCCGGTCGTCAACAGCGCCAGGATCCACAACCATCGCATGCCAGCCTCCAGGTAGATGTCTCAGTGCGGGTAGATCTTGGACCTGTGGATGGGTGCCGGCAAGCGGGACTGCCTTGACGCTACTCCAGCGGCTCGATCGGGATGCCCTGGGGCGGATCGAGCACGAAGGCCTCGGGCGGCAAATCGACGTTGACCTGATGGTCCTCGACCACCGCGTCGACCTTGATGCCCCCCGGCGCAGTCAGGCGCAGGCGGCGCGGCAGCGCGGTCTCGCCCGTGCTCGAATAGTCGCCCAGCCGGGCCGTGTAGACCTCGGCGTCGGCCATCCACTCGCGGGCTTGGGTGATGCGCCAGGCCTTGGGCTCGATGTGGATGCGTTGGCGCCGCTCAGCGTTCTCCAAGTCGAGCTGATACCAGCCGTTCTCGCCATCCCATGCGACCTTCGCCGACGTGTACTTGATGATGGGGATGGTGCCGCGCAGCAGGCCCCCGAGCGAGTCGGGTGCGAGCTTGACGGGGATCAATCGCGCCAAGTTGGCGTTTGACGCGGCCCCTCTTGAGAAGCGCTTCTTCTCCAAGTCGTAGATCGAGAGCACCGCGCCATCGCTGGCCAACGTAACGAGCGGCTGCTCGAAGGGTGACAGCAGGTCGATGCGCAGCTTGTTGGGGCTTTGGACCGCGACGAGTTGCCGCAGCTTGATCCGCTCACCATCGCGCCACACCTCGAGCTTGAGTTGGGCGGTCAGGCTTTGGATTGCGGCGCTGCGCGCTGCCACCTTGGCGAGCAGCGGCGCCGGATCTTCGGAGAACGCATCGGGCTTGCGATGACGATCGGGGCACCCGGCGAGCAGCAGCGTGCCCATGATGAGCACGATCTGGCGAAGAGAGACCAGGTGAGACGGAGACGGGCGTTCGGGCGATGTGAAAGCAGTCAGCGCGGGGCTCCTCGGCCGGTCTCGATGAGTTGGCGCCAGCGCGCCTGCAGCGCATCCTTCTCGGACGCGGGCGCGGTGTCGAGGACGGCGGCGAACCCAAGCTGTGCGGCGGCGATCTCGCCCAGCGCCCACAGGCTGGCGGCGAGATGCAGGCGCACCTCGACCGCGCCGGGCGCGAGCTGTGCGGCGCGCTCCAACACCTGTCGGGCCGCACCGTATTCGCCCTGCTGATAGAGCACCCACCCCAGCGAGTTGACGATGACCGGGTCTTCAGGGCGTTGGCGAAGCGCCGCGCGGATCATGCGCTCGGCGTCGGGCAGCCGCTTGCCCTCATCGGCCCATGTGCGCCCAATGAAGTTAAGCGCGCCGGCGTGATCAGCCGCGACGTCGAGCACCTCGTGCATCGCCCAAACTGCCCCGTTCACGTCGCCGAGTTCGTGCATCGTCATGGCCCGCACGAAGCGCAACTCGGGCTCGTTCGGCCAGCGATCGATACCTTGGGTGAGCAGCGTCAGGGCCTCGTCGGGCCGACCGGCATCGCGCAACGCGCGGGCATGATCCACCGCAAAGCGGGCCTCTTCTGGGCGACGTTGGCGGGCCTTCTCAAGCAGGCTGATCGCGGCCGGCACGTCGCCCTGACGCAACGCGATCGTCGCCCGCAGGTGCAGCGCATCGGGCCCATATGGCCCGGACACGGGGATCAGGCTGAGCTGCTCTTCGGCGGCGGTGTATCGGGTGACCTGCGCCAGAACCTGGCCCAGCATGAGGCGCCCCCGCGCGTGCTCGGGCATCTGCGCAAGCAACCGCTCCAACACGTTCGCCGCGCTCAGCAGGTCCTGCCTCTTGCACAGCATCGTCGCGACCGTCAGGGGGCCGATGCCCGCCGGCGCGTTGCGCCCGGCGATGCGCGCCGCCGCCACCACGGCGAGCGCATGATCTCCGCCCTCCAACGCGAGCCCGAGCACCTGCGGATTGAGCAGCGCCCGACCCGGATCGTGCCGCACGGCCTGGTCGAACGCATGCGCTGCGGCCGCGGGTCGATTGCGGCGACGCTGAACGCCCCCCAGGCGCTGCCAGGCTTCGGCGTCATCGGGGGCTCGGCGCGTGGCCTCGGAGAAGGCCAACTCTGCGGTTCGCAGGTCGTTTTGCCGCTCAGCGACATCGCCCAGCGCGCGCCAGTGCTGCGACTGTTCGGGATGGTGCCGGGTGAGCATCGCGTAGAGCGTGCGCGCGCCGCTCAGCGCCCCACGGGCGTCCTCGAGGCGCGCCATGAACAGCAGAATCCGCGGCGACTGCGGGTCGAGTTGCCGCGCCCGTTCAGCGCGATCGGCGGCGGCGCCAGTCTGGCCAAGTTGAAGCCGAGTGTGTGCCGCGGCCAGCCAGATCTCGGCCGACGTTGAGTCTTCGACAGCCGCGGCGTCGTAGGCTTCTGCGGCCTCATCCAAACGGCCCGCTTGGGTAAGAAAAGCAGCCTTGGCGTACGCCCGCATGCTGTCGGGTGAGGGGCCCGGCTGAGACGGCGCCCCCCCACATCCGGCGATCGTGAGCGCCAGGATCGTCGTCCGCACATGGTGTAGGGTCGCAAACACCCAAAGACCTTACCGAGGACCTGCGCGGTCTGCCACTCGGGCGCACAGGCAGCGGCTGACGGCGCGGATGAAGTCCATTACACTGACCAGCTGGTCTCTTATTCGAGGATCGTCATGCGATGGTATCGGTTCAGTCTGCTCGCGCTCTTATCGACGGCCCCCGCCTGCGATGACGGCGGTGGTGCCACCGATGAGGCGGCGTTGCCTCGCGACGCGTTCGTCGCCGATATGGGCAGCCCGATCGATATGCCGCCTACAGATATGCGGCCCCCAGACATGGCCGCGCCCGACATGGGCGTCTTGGCGGATAACTTCGGGGTCGTCGAGTCTGAGGGCGACCTGCAATGCGACGGGCTGCACCCGGGCCATTGCCTGATGCCGTTCCCCTCGGACTACTTCCGGGCGCCACTCGAGGGCGGCGGCTTTGGGCTGCGGTTTGGGCCAGAGACGCTGCCGGCGTACGGCAACGCGGGCAAGCACCTGCGCAGCGAGGCCCTCGCGCATGCCGACGGTTGGGGATCGGCCACGCCGATCATGTTCACCTACCCGGGCGCCACGTTGCTGGGTGCGCCGCCCGTCTTCGACCCCGCCGCTGGCCTCGAACCCGACAGCCTCACGGTGCTGCTCGACGCCGAGACCGGCGAGCGCGTCGCCCATTGGGCCGAGTTCGACTATTTGACCCTGGCCGAAGAAGATCCGCTGATCGCGGTGCGCCCAGCGGCGCCCCTCGCCCGCGACCGGCGCTTCATCGTGGCGATACGGGGCCTCACTGACGTCGACGGCATCGCCCTGCCCCCCACCCCAGGCTTCGCAGCCCTGCGCGATCAGACGGCCTCGCGCACCGTCGGCGTGCATGCAAGACGGGCTCGATTCGACGCCGAGATCTTCGCGCCCCTCGACGCCGCGGGCATCGCGCGCGACTCGCTACAGCTCGCCTGGGACTTCACCACCGCCACGGCCGTCAACGGGTACGGCCCACTCTTGGCGATGCGCGATCGATTGATGACGCAGATCGGTGCCGAAGGGCCGGCCGTCGCCATCGTGAGCGTCGAGGCCGACGGCGACGATCCCGATATTCGGTTCAGCGTCACCGCCACGGCCCAGATCCCCAGCTTCATCGAGCCGCCCGACGCCAAGGGCTTGCGCCGCTTGCGCCTGGGTGCCGACGGCCTGCCCGTCACCGAGGGCATGGAGACGATCGAGTTCGAGATGCAGGTGCCACACGCCGCCTTCGACGGGGGCGATCGCGTGGGCGTGATGATGTACGGCCACGGCCTGCTCGGATCGAAGAACGAGGCCCGCGGCCGCTACCTCAGGCGCATGGCACAGACCCACCGCTTCATCATCCTCGCGACAGACATGCAGGGCATGGCCGAGATCGACGTTGGGGTCTGGCTGCGCAACCTGATCTCTGATCCGACGGCGTTCCCCTGGTTCTCTGAGAAGCCGATGCAGGGCGTCGTCAATCAGCTCGCGCTGCTGCGGCTCGTCAAGGGTCGGCTGGGCGATACGCCCGAGCTGCAGTTTGCTGATGGCGAAGCGGCGGGGACCCCCATCTTCAACGCCGACGACCTGATGTATTACGGCAACAGCCAGGGCGGCACGATCGGCACGTTGATGATGGCCCTGACGCCCGACGTGCCGCGCGGGGTGCTGGGCGTGCCCGGGTGCTGCTACCCGATGCTGCTGCAGCGCAACGCTGACTTCGTGGGCCAGTACGTCTCGATCTTCGACAATATCATCCCCAACCGCATCGAATTCGCGCTGGTGCTGGGCCTGCTGGGCACCGGCTTCGACCGGCTGGATCCGTTCACATTCGGGCCGTACGCCACCGATGAACCGCTGCCGGGCACGCCCCCACATGCGGTGCTGCTGCAGATCGCCAAGGAAGACCCCAGCGTGCACAACCAGGTCTCCCACATGCTGGCCCGCGCCATCGACGCGCCGCTGCTGACCCCCGCGGTGCGTCCGATCTGGGGATTGCCCACGACGCCCTATCCACAGACGGGCAGCGGCGTGGTGGAGTTCGACTTCGCGCTGGCTGACGACGACACACCCCAGACGCCGCCCGCGCTGAACGGCAGCCACGGCTGGCTGCGGGCGGTGCCTGAGGCGCAGGTTCAGATGATGCGGTTCTTGCGGACGGGCCAGATTACGGACACCTGCCCGGCGCCATGCACTGTCGCGGTGCCCTGACTGGTCGGTCTCATTGAAGCTCGGCTACTTGTTGAAGTCGAGGTACTGCCACGGCCCGGTGCCGACTGAGGTGCCTGAGTCGAAGGCTGCGCAGCGCGTCTTGAGCTTGTGCTTACCCTTCTTGGTGATGTGCAGTTCGCTGTACGGGATGAAGTGCTTGAACTCTTTGAAGGTGCTGTCGGCGTACTTCAACGTCACGTAGTCGGCCACCGAGACGTCGCCGCGGCTCGTCTTGAACTTGCCGTTGCGGTCTTTGAGGATGTTGCCGGACTTCTTGTCATAGAAGTAACAGGTCACCTCGAGGCGCTTGCCCTTCATGCCCTTGACCTGCAGGTGGTGGCGCAGACGCAGGCCCTTGAGGCCCTTCTTGTCGCGCGCGTTATGCTCCATGCGCGCCTTGGTGAAGGTCGCCTTGCCCTTACTCTTCGCCTTGCCCTTGCCTGTATACGTGGCCTTGAGCCAGCTGCCGCCGCCGATCTTCTTGCCATTATCGAACGCCTGACAGCGCAGCTTGATCTTGGTCTTGCCCGGCCCCAGGTGCAGCTCGTCATACGGGATAAAGTGCTGGTAGTCGGCGAAGTTCGAGTCTTCGTACATCACCTTTACCCGCTCGGTGACCGACACCTTGCCGTTGAGCGTGTTGAAGCGTTTGTTGAAGTCTTTGAGGGGCTTGGCCGAGGCGTCGTCGTAGCGGAAGAAGCACGAGACCTCCATCTCGCGATCCTTCATGCCCTTGGCCTGGATGCGGTGATGGATGCGCAGGCCCTTTTGGCCCTTCTTGACGTGGTTGTGCGTCAGCTTCCCGCCCGAGATGACCACCGACTTGGCCGCCTTGCGCCCCGCGACGGTGTACTTGAAGTACGTGTAGTCGCTCTTGCCGAGCGTCTTGCCGCTCGCGAAGGCTTCACAGCGCACCTTGAGATCGTGGGTGCCGGTGTTGAGGTGCAGCTCCTTCTCGGGGATGAACAGCTTGAGTCGTTCGGTCTGATCGGGCTTGCTCGGCGTGGCGAAGCGCGATATCGCGACCTGGGTGTTGGACGCCGCCAGCACCTTGTCGGGGCTGCTCAAGATGCCGCCACGCCCTTGATACACGTAGCAGCTCAGCTCGGTGGGCGCGCCCTGCATGCCCAGAATGCGAGCGGAGTGCTCAATCGATAGACCGGGCTTGGCGCCGGTCTTTGGGATCGCCTTCTCGCCGGACCATGCCACTGCCTTGATGCCTGTCCCCGGCTGAGGGACGGGCTCGCCGGGCTGCGCGACCGGTGGAGCGACCGGCTTGGCCGCGCCGCCCAGGTTTGCGCTGACGGCCCAGGCCTGCGTGAGGGTGCGATCGGGTCCGCGGAAGGTCGGGGTCTGGCTGCGACCCTGAATCAGGTTGCCCAACTGCGTCTCAACAAAGGCGTGCGCCTCCGCCGCGCTGATCTTCTTGTCTTTGCGGCGATCGATCTCGCCATCGGCCCAGCCCGAGAGCGCGCCGAGCATCAGATAGCTGAACGCGGGGCGGGCCTTGCCCGGCAGGGGACCGGCGAACTCGGTGTCGCGCGCCGCGGTGAAGACGGTGACCTTGCCGGGGGCCTTGTGTGAGACGGGCACGAGCGGCTGCAAACCGGGGATGACCGCCTTGCCGGTGTCGGTCTTGCCGCTGAAGCACGCGTCGAGGATGGCGACCGCCTTGCCGGCCTTGGCCAGACGCGGCAGCAGATCGCTCTCGATGCCGATGCCCCGGGCCTCGATGCTGTCGGCGGTCTGCTCGACGTCCTGCGCGAGCAGCGCGCCCTCAGCCTGGTTGCCCGAGGTCAGCGGGGCGCCGTGCCCGATGAACACGAACCACAGGGTGCCGCCCTTCTTGACGCGCTTTGCCGCGGCGTCGACCTCGGCCAAGATGCCTTTCGCGTCGCCCGACTTGGTCCATTGATGTCGCGCTGCCGCGTTTTGGATGACCTTGACCTGGGTGGTCCCGCGACGGCTGAACCACTGCCGCCACAGGCGCGCGTTGGCGCGGGCGCCGCTGATGTCGCTGACGTTGGCGTAGTCTTCGATGGCGACGATGACCGCCGCGTCCTTCTCGGCGCCCTTCTCGGCGGCCACCAAATCGATGGCCGTCTCGAGTGGATCCACCGCCCATGCAGGCGTCGCCAGCACGAGGGGCAGTACAAGCAAGACCGGGAGCAGAGAGACGGACCGGCGCATCGGGCCTCCTGTGGGGGTGTCACGCGAAGGTGGCGAGAGTGGGCAGAAGCCGTACGCAGCCGCTCAGCCCATGTTCATCAACACCGTCTTTGCATGGGTATAATGATCGAGCATAGCGCGCAACGACGCTTCCTTGCCCAGGCCCGACATCTTCACGCCGCCGTAGCTGAGCATGGGCTGCACAACGAGGTTCTGGTTGACCTGAACGAAGCCCGCCTCGAGGCGGTGCACCGCGTCGAGCGCGGTCTTCAGCGACGTGGTCCAGATGGTCGCCGCGAGCCCGAAGTCGGTGTCGTTCGCCATGGCGAGCGCCTCGTCGTAGGTCTCAAACGGGATCAAACACGTGACCGGCCCGAAGATCTCTTCGCGACACAGCAGGTGATCGTTGGCCAGCCCAGTGAAGACGATGGGTTGCAGAAACAGACCTTCGACGAACGCCGGGTCGGTCGGCAGCGCGGCGAGGGTGTGCGCGGTGGCGCCCTTGGTGTCGATGCCCTTGGCGATGTAGCGGCGCACTCGATTGAACTGCCGCTCGCTGATGATCGTGCCGATGTCGGTGGCCTCGTCGAGGGGATCGCCCATGACCATGGCGTTGACCGCGTCACAGAGACCCTTGAGGAACGCGTCGAAGAGGCTGGCGTGCACAAAAATGCGGCTGGCCGCGGTGCAACTCTGGCCCTGTCGCGTAAACCGCATTCCGCCCACGGCGCCGGCGATCGCGGCGTCGAGGTTGGCGTCGTCCATGACGATCATGGGGCTCTTGCCGCCGAGCTCAAGGGTGACCGGCACCAGCTTCTCGGCGGCTGCGTGGGCGACGATGCGACCGGTGTCGACGCTGCCTGTGAAGGTCAACTTGCCGATGTCAGGGTGCACGCACAGCGCGCCTCCGCAGGTCGGGCCGTCGCCCGACAGCAGGTTGAACACGCCAGGCGGCAGCACCTGATTGACGATCTCAGCGATGCGCAGCACGCCAAAGGGCGCCTCTTCCGACGACTTGGCCACGATCGTGTTGCCCGCGACCAACGCCGGACAGACCTTGAGGGCGAGCAGAAGCAGCGGCGCGTTCCACGGGATGATCGCGCCGATGACCCCGATGGGCTCGCGCAGCGTGAAGGCGAGCATGCCGGGCCTGAACGGCAGCGTCTGACCGCAAAGCTCCGACCCCAAGCCACCGTGATAGATGAACGCGTCGGCGACGACAGATGCCTCGGGGCGGCTCTCGGTGCGGATCGCCTTGCCGGTCTCGAGCGCCGTCAACCGGGCGAGCTCTTCAACATGGGCCTGCAGCCGGCGACCGCACTCTGCGACCAGCTTGCCGCGCTCGCGCGGTGCCATCTGAGCCCAGTCACGCTGGGCGGCCTTGGCTGACGCGACGGCGCGGTCGACGTCATCGGCGTTGCCCGCCGCCGCGTCGCCGATCGACTTTCGGTTGGCCGGGTTGAGCACGGCGAACGTGCCGGCCGAGCCAGCGGTCAGCGCGCCGTCGATGCAGTGCTTGCCAGAGAGGTGGCGCGCGAGCGCGTGCGGATCAAGCTGAGGAGTAAGTAGGGACGCAGACATGGAGCCTCGATCATTGGTTGCGGCGCTAATTTCGCGCGCGGCGCTCCAGGCTGTCGAGAGTGATCTTCACGCGCCGTGCTTGACGTCCGCGTAATACCGTCAACGTCACCGTTTCGCCAGGGCTTTTGGCGCGGATGTAGGCGAGCAAAT
>JBNMOZ010000003.1:0-32956 GCA_051276005.1 Bradymonadia bacterium
ATGCTGAGGACTGGCCAGGCGAACTTGGATGTCGTCCAGGGTCAAACCGCGAACGGCTGATTCAGGCGGGGCCTGCTGACACGCGCTCGACGCGAAGGCGACGGCAGACAGAGCAAGGGTACGAATTTTCATGGGATCCTCTCGTGATTCGAGAGGACCGCAGGCGCACGGATGGCGTCGTGTCAGACGCTGCGGTGGGCATCGTCTGAACATTTACGCCGGCTTGATTGCGCGGCGGTCCTTCCTGGAAGCGAGACCCGGAGCGGGTCCACACTTCTCCCATCGGCCGTTCGCTCGACACGTCGCGCATAAACTTTTAAGTGTCCGGTCTTATTGGACGAAAAGATCATTAGCTCATATTGATATATACGGTATTGGCCGCTCGTCGTGTGGAGCGCCCTGACACCACAGCCGCCCAACCAAACGGCCCAAAAAGAACAAACCGGGCCCCTCACGCGTAGAACTCGCGTATTGCCCCTGCTTGCGACACTCGCCCGCGCGGTGCTACCCGAGTAGCGTGTTCGCACCTTGTTTCTTGCCTCGCTGGAGGACCCATGCCCCGTCCAACCCTCACCCGCTTGCTGCTGATCTCGACTGGCGTGCTGCTGCTGTCGGCGGGCGTCGCCCACGCCGATCGGTGGGATGCCCGTAAGGGCGACTGCGAGCGCGTCTTCGAGGACTGGCGCACGTCGTCCCTCGACCGCCTGCGCAAATGCGTCATGACCTGGGAGATGTATCGCGACATCACCAAGGTCGACGCCGATCAGCGCGCCATCGTGCACGAGGCCTTCAACAAGCTCTACACCGAGGGCAGCCGCCGCGACGCCGTCATGGCCCGCTCGGCGCTCAAGAAGCTGGGCCTGCGCACCAAGAAGCTGCGGGTTGAGGCCAACGCCAAGGATCGCACCGTCGACCCCCGCGAGGAGGCCCGCATTCGGGCCGGTCGACCCCGCGACGACGCGCCGCGTGTGATCCGCCGCAAAGCGCCGCGCGCCGATGACATGCGCCCCGAGCCCACGCGGGCGCCGAGTCGCGGCGAGGCCAAGCAGGCCTATGCCGAGGCGATGAAGTACTACAAGGGCCGCGACTACGCGGTGGCGCTCAGCGAGTTCTTGATCTCGGCCGACGCCGATCCGACCTATGCGCAGCCGCTCTACATGGCGGCGCGCTGCTACGTCTTCTTGGGCAAGGCGGGGCCGTCCATCGACTCGCTCAAGAAGATGAAGGCCATCGGCAACCAGGCGGCCCTCGAGCTGGTCGCCCGCTCAAGCACCGATCCGGTCTTCGCCAAGCTGCGGGGGACCGAGGCGTTCAAGACGTTGACCGGCACCGCGGTGATGCAAATCCTCAACGGCGCAGGCGACGGCGGCCTCAAGGTCGTCAAGGGCTACAAGAGCACCCTCGAGGCGGCCGGCATGCCCGTCGCGAGCGTGTCGAACGATCGCCGCACGCGCGAGAACACCTACATCTTCCACAAGCCCGGCTACGAGCGGCAGGCCGAGATCGTGCGGCGTCAGCTCAAGCTGGGCATGATCCACAAGCGCAACATCGACTGGCCCAGCGAGTTCGACGTCATCTTGATCTACGGCGCGAAGGGCGAGAAGACGGCCTGGGTCGATGACGAGGCCGAGAAGGCGGGCAAGGGCGAGGCCGACAAGAAGAAGGCCGCCGAAGACAAGGCCGCCGGTGACATGGCCGCCGAGGAGAAGGCCGCGAAGGAGAAGATGAAGAAGCAGATGGAGATGATCAAGATGATGCAGGACATGAACGCCGACAGCGCCACGGGCAGTGGTGTTGACGCGGCCAAGGGGGTCGCGCCGCCGCCCTGATCAGCGCGCGCTGGTGGCCGCCGTCAGCACTTCAAGCACGGCGTCCTGCCGCTCGAAGAAGACAAAATGATCACCCGCAATGACCCGCATTTCAACTGCCGTGCCCGCCTCGCGTAGCATCGCAACCATTTGATCAGTATAGGCAATCGGGATGCGTAAGTCGGCGGTCTGCGCGACGCAGAGCAGCGTCACGGCGAGGGCCCAGATGGGGAGGGCGAAGACGCTGACGGCTGCGACGAGCGGGGTCCGCGTCAGGGCCAACTCGGCCCCATGTCAACGTCTGCCGCTTCGGGCGGGGCTTCTTCGGCGGGCTTCTCGCTCATCAGCCGCCAGCCCTCTTCGTCACCCTTGTCGATCAGCTTCCACGACTGCTCCCACAGGCTCGTGCGGACGGTCGGCGAGTTGGCGCCATACCAGGTGATCTGCACGAACGTGGTGGCGAGCTCGGCGTTGGGCGGGTTGCGCTTGACGCCGGCCAGCACCACCTCGGCGATGCGCGTGTTGCGGCTGCTCTTGAGGTGGCTGCTCATCCACTTGTCGCGGTACTTGCGGTGAATGAACGGCGCGGCGCTCTGCCACTGCTGCCAGCGCACCATCAGGTTGAAGGCGTTGATCGTCTCCATCAGCTTGCCCGACTCGACCGCCGTCTGGCGACCGCCGCAGCCTGCTAGAATCATCAATGAGGTCAACGCAATACAGCGGATCATGTCAGCCACCTCGCTTCAGGATGCTCATCAAGCGCGCCTTGTCTTCGGCGCCGAACTCACGGGTGATGATCAGGGCCGCGAGGAAGACGACGCCCACGCCCGCCGCGATGACGAGGGTGACTATCTTGCCGGTGGGCGGGATAAACCGGCCGGCGACCACCAGGGACACGCCAATGCTCATCACCCGGATGGTCGTGCCCAGCGGCAGCGGCGGGCCGTAGTTCTTCCACAGCGCGCCCAGGCCCATGATCAAACCGGCCGAGAAGGCGATGAGCGTGGCCTGTCCGGTGCGCTCCAAGATCTCGGTGGTGCCTTGGGCGTCGCTGAGCAGTAACTGGTAGCAGGCCGCCGCGAGCCCGGCCGTGATGACGCCGATGACCAGCGCGGTCGACGCCTTGCCAGACGCCATCAGCAGCGTGTTGACCAGGTTGAACAGGCTGAAGAAGAAGTAGGCCGGCGCGAGCCAGGCCAGGGCGATGCTGGCGGCGCCAAAGTCGGCGGGCAGCAGGCCGATGATCGCGTCAGGCACGGCGGCGAGCACCACTGCAGCGCCGGCGACCAGGATCATCGAGTAGCGCATGGTCTGGCGAATGTAGAGGTGCGTGCGCTCTTTGTCGGCGGCGAAGGTCGACTCGCTGATCATCGGGAAGACCACGAACGTGACCGCGATGGTCGCCTGCCAGGGGATCCGGCTGATGTTGAGCGCCAGGCCATAGACGCCGACCAGGCCGTCGCTGGAGGCCTCGACGGTGCGCGCCTTCATCCAGGCGAAGATCGGCGCGCCGTCGGGCACCCAGCCCGAGACCGGGGTGTACAGGTCGACGACCAGCGGCTTGAGCATGAGCACGTCGAGCTTGAAGATGAAGTTGAACACCAGGGTGTAGAGCATCACCTGCAGCGCAAAGGGCAAGAACCCTTCGGCTTTCGGGCCGCCCGGCAGGTGACGACTGACCCGCCACATGGCCAACAGCATGATGATGAACGCGGCCGTCGCGAAGCCCGCGAACGCGCCCACAACGCCCAGACCAATCAGCGCGAAGCCCAGCACCAGGCTGGCCTTGATGGTGGTGAACCCGATGTCGTAGAGCGCCTGTCGAAAGAACTGCTTACGGCCGTTGAGCGTGCCGATAAAGACCGTGTACAAGCCGTAGCAGAACAGGATGACGCCGGCGGCGCGGTAGCCGTTGACCAAGCCGGGGTTGCTGCGGGCTTCGGCGATCCAGGGGGCCGCCAAAATAAAGCCGCCGCCCACCAGGCTGCTGATGCCGAACATGATCTTCAGGGCTTGCTTGGTGACCCCACCTGGCGTATCCGGGCGTTCGGCGATGAACTTCGCCACCGACTGCATCACGCCGGTCACCATGACCATGCTCAAGATGCTCAAGGTGTTGTTCAGGTCGATGTACTGACCGTACAACGCCTTGCCGTCGGCGCCGTCGCCGTAGATCGAACTGCCAAAAACGTAGGGCAAGCCGAAGTTGATGAGCACTCCACCGACCATGAACCAAAGCTTCGCGGCCGTAATGACCAGAAACCCGCGGCCGGCGGTGGCTGCGTCGTTGCGTGACACGCTGTCTCCTCAATTGCCTGCGCGTTCGACTGTTCGAACGGCGGGACGATAGGCGGTGCGTGCTCTGGCGTCCATGATCGGGTGTTTGTTGGGGGTTCTCGGCGGCCTCGCGGGCTGCGTCGAGCCGCCGGTTCGGGCGGCGACGTTCGCGGTTCGGGTGGTGCCCGACGACGCAGGATGGGTCGTGCGTTGGCTGGGACCCGGACCGGTCATGATCGACGGCGTCGCCCACAGCAAGTGGCCGGTGTCGCTCACCGACGACGTGGCGCATGTCGTGGCGGGACAGCCGATCCCGCCGCGCGTGACCGATTCATCGGTACCGGTCCGCTTTGTCGTGTTGGGCGACGGTCGGGCCTCGACCGATGGCGTGGGCCCTTCGGCGTATTGGCCGGGCATGCTGCGCGAGGCGTTGGCCCTCAAGCCCGCGTTCATCCTCAACACGGGCGACCTGGTGAAGAACGGCAAAGACCGCGCCGAGTGGGAACCCTATTTGGCGAGCCTGCCGGTTTGGCCGCCGATGATCGCGGTGCGCGGCAATCACGATCGTGGGCCGCACTTCGCGGCCTTGGGGGCGGGCGTCGAGTCGGGGTTTGATTGGCGCCATGGGCCGGTGCGCGTGCTGGGCATCGACAGCGACGTCACCGGGGCGACCGCGCAGACCAAGCTCCTCGACCACTTGCTTTCGCGCGAGAAGGCGCCCTGGACGATCGTCGTCCTGCATCGCCCGATCTATTCGCGGGGCCCCCACGGGACCGACGAGCGCGGCGTCAACGACGACCTCGTGCCGGTGCTCGAGCGGCACGGCGTCGATTTGGTCTTCAGCGGGCATGACCACGACTACGAGCGCTTCTGTCCGATGCTCGGCGACGAATGCGCTGCGGGCGGCGTGACCTATGTCGTGACCGGCGGCGCGGCGACGTTCACCATGCCGTTTCCCGGCACGTCGCGGGACGTGCCGGCCGAGCAAAAGCGTCGCGATGCCCTACACAGCAGGTACTTCAGCGGCGCGCATCATGTCGTCGAGGTCGAGATCGACGGCGACACGGCCACGATCACCGCGCACGCCACGCGCACCGGAAACCTGCGCCCTGCCGGCATAATCGATCGGTTCGAGGTGCGCCGGCGGGGTGTTTCGCGGCAGGAGCGACCTTAATGTTGCTGCTCCTCCTCATATTGCTCGCCCCGCCCCAGCCCAAGGCGGCGCCGACGGCCGCGCCCAGGGCCGTGCTGGACGTCCAGGCCGACCGGCTGGAGTACGATCAGAAGACAGGGCGCGTGCGTTTCGAGGGCAATGTGCGCGCGACTCAGGGCGACTTGAGGCTGCGCTGCGCTCGGCTGACGGCGCGCTACGGCAAAGACGGCGCGCTGGGCGATCTGCAGGCGACCGGCGGGGTGCGCGTGGTCCAAGGTGAGCTGTCGGCTCAGGCGCGCAAGGTGGCGTACTTCAAGAAAGATCAGCGCCTCGTCATGACGGGTGACCCGGTCGTGACGCGGGGCAAAGACGAGCTGCGCGGCGCGACGATCACGTATTGGCCCGAGCAGCAAAGGCTGGTCGTAGAGAAGGCCCGCGGGCGGCTCAACGCGCCGAAGATCCAACTGCCAACGCCCCGGTTGTCCCCGCCCCAGTGACGCTGCTCACCGCCCACGGCCTGACCCGACGCTTCGGCAAACGCACCGTGGTCAACAACGTGAGCCTCTGTATCGAGGCCGGCCAGGTGCATGGCCTGCTCGGGCCCAACGGCGCGGGCAAGACGACCTTGTTTCGTATGTTGACTGGCCTTCTGCGCCCCCACGGGGGCCGCGTCGAGTTGGCCGGCGTCGACGTGACGCGGTGGCCCTTATGGCGGCGGGCGCGCGCCGGGCTGGGCTATCTGCCGCAAGGGGCGAGCGTGTTTCGACACCTGACCGTGCGTCAAAACGTGCTCGCGGGCCTGCGACACCGACCGCGGGGGGCGCGTTATGCAGAGGCCGAGGCGCTGTTGGCACGATTTGCGCTCTCGGATCTGGCGGACGCCCGCGCTGATCGGCTCAGTGGAGGCGAGCGGCGGCGGGTCGAGATCGTGCGCGCGCTGGCGGCCGATCCACGGGTGTTACTGGTAGACGAGCCCTTCGCCGGGCTCGATCCCATCGCCGCGCAGGGGGTGCGTGCGCATCTGCAAACCCTCGCGGGGGCTGGCGTCGCGGTCCTCATCACCGACCACCGCGTGCGTCAGGCTTTCAAGGCATGCACCAGGGTGGATATAATCGACGCTGGCGCGATTCTGTTCTCTGGCACGCCCGCCCAGGCGGCCTGCGACCCCGAGGTTTGCAGACGATATTTGGGCGATGGCGGGCACGACGCGGATGGCGCATCGCCTGACTAGGAGGTCAGCCCTTATGGGCATGGACATGAGACTCGAGATGAAGCTCGGCCAGCAGCTGGTGATGACGCCACAGCTGCAGCAGGCCATCAAGCTGCTTCAGCTCTCTCGGATGGACCTCATCGACGCGGTCCGCGAAGAGCTGCTCGAGAACCCCATGCTCGACGAGAGCTCGGAGATCGCCGCGACCCCGGCGACCGTCGAGGGCGCCGCTGAGGTTCGCGAGCGCGAGAAGAAGGAAGAGATCCCCGAAGCCGGCGACGCGACCCTCGAAGAGGTCACCCAGCAGATCGACTGGGAGGCATACTTCCAAAACTACACGTCCCCGAGCCCCGGATCGGGCACGCAGCGCCTGCGCGATGACGATCTGCCCGGCTTTGAAGCGACGCTGACCAACGACACGACGCTGCAGGATCACCTGATCTGGCAGCTGCAGGTGGGCGAGTTCAACCAGCAGGAGCTCCCGGTCGCCTCGACGCTCATCTACAACATCAATGATGACGGCTATCTGGCGGGCGTGACCTGCGCCGACTTGGCGCTCGAGCTCGACCAGGATGTCGAGTACGTCGAAGAAGTGCTCGAGCTCATCCAGGAGATCTTCGATCCGGTCGGCGTCGGCGCACGCACTCTCAAAGAGTGCCTGCTGATTCAAGCCCGCCACTTCGAGCTCGGTGCGATCGTCGAAGACATCATCGAGGGGCACCTGAGCAACCTCGAGAAGAAGAACCTCGCGGCCATCGTGCGCGACACTGAGCTGGACCCCGACGAGATCATCGAGGCGGCCAAGCTCATCAGCGAGCTTGAGCCGCGCCCGGGGCGCCCGTATTCGTCAGAGCGCCCGCGCTACATCACGCCCGACATCTACATTCGCAAGAATGAAGAGGGCGAGTACGACGCGGTGCTCAATGAAGACGGCATGCCGCGCCTGAAGATTAGCCGGTTCTACCGCAACGCGCTGGCGCAGCCGGGCAACTCCGACACCAAGAAGTACGTCACCGAGCGCCTCAACTCCGCGCAATGGCTGATCCGCAGCATTCAGCAGCGGCAGAAGACGATCGTCAAGGTCACCAAGAGCATCATCAAGTTCCAGCACGCCTTCCTTGAGAAGGGCGTCGAGCACCTCAAGCCGCTGATCTTGCGCAACGTGGCCGAAGACATCGGCATGCACGAGTCGACGGTCAGCCGGGTGACGACGAACAAGTACGTGCACACGCCCCGCGGCATGTTCGAGCTCAAGTACTTCTTCAACTCCTCGATCACCGGCGTCGGCAGTCAGGGCGACCTGGCCAGCGAGGCGGTCAAGAAGAAGATCCGTGACATCATCGCGCAAGAGGATGGTAAGAAGCCGTACAGCGACCAGAAGCTGGTGGAGTTTCTGCGCAAGGACGGCGTCAAGATCGCACGGCGGACCGTGGCCAAATATCGAGAGGCCATGGGAATTCTGCCCAGTTCGAAACGCCGAAAGCTGTTCTGACAGCCTCGCCTGATCACGCGCGGCGCGTGGAACGGTTGTGGACCCAGCGACTATGAACGTATCGACCGCGGGCATATCGACCGCGAGCATATCGACTGCGAACGTATCGAAGACGAAAGCGCCTCAACGAGACCCCATGCGTATTCAAGACATCCTTCATCCATCGGCCATCGAACCCAGCCTGGGTGCCTCCAGCAAGCCGGGCGTGCTGCGCGAGCTGGTCGGGCTGGTCCTCAAGACCCAGCCTGATCTCGATCCGAACCATCTGGTCGACACCCTGCTGCGACGCGAAAAGCTGCAAAGCACCGGCATCGGCGACGGCATCGCGATCCCGCACGGCAAGACACCCGCCGTGGACGATGTGATCGCGTGCGTCGGTCGCAGCGCCGAGGGCGTCGACTTTCAAAGCCTTGATGGCGCGCCGACCCACCTCTTCGTGACGTTGCTGGTGCCCAAGGCCAAGGCCGGGCTGCACCTCAAGGCGCTGGCCCGGGTCTCGCGGCTGCTCAAGCAGGCCGACCTGCGCCAGGCGCTGATGGACGCCGAAGACGGCGACGCGATGTACAAACTGCTCCTCGCGGCCGACGAGACGCTGTGATCCCGGGCGGCGTCCGGGTCGGTGAACTGCTCGACGCCCTGCGTCCGTACTCGACCTATCGCGTTGTCGCCGGCGCGCAAGCCCTCAGCCGCGACATCGAACACTCGACCATTCAGCGCGTGGGCGTCGGCCTCACCGGCTACGTCGAGCACCTCGATAACGATCGAGTGCAGATGCTCGGGCGGTCCGAGATCGGCTACCTGTGGAGCCGCGCGACCGATGAGCGCACCGCAGTGCTCACGGCGCTGCTTGAGGTGGGCTTCCCGGCGTTGGTCATCACGGCGAACGGCAAGATCCCGCCCGAGTTGAAGGCCGGCGCGAAGGCGGCGCCCTGCGCGCTCATCGCGACCACCGATGTGTCGACCGTCGCGACGACCCGCATCAACGCTGCGCTGCACGACCAACTCACTCCGCGCGCGAGTCAGCATGGGGTGCTGGTCGACGTCTTCGGCGTGGGCGTGCTGATGATCGGCAAGAGCGGCATCGGCAAGAGCGAGGTGGGCTTGGAGTTGGTCGCAGACGGGCACCGCCTGGTCAGCGACGACATCGTGCTGCTCGAGCAGCAGTCGCCCCATGTGGTGATGGGGTCGAGCCCTGAGCTGACCCAGCACCACATGGAGATTCGCGGCCTGGGCATCCTCAACATCCGTCATCTCTTTGGCGCGGCAGCGGTGCGCACTCGCAAGCGGGTCGAGCTGGTCTGCGAGCTTGAAGCGTGGAACCCCGAGACCGAGTACGAGCGGCTCGGCCTCGACGAGCGCACCATCCAGCTCGCGGGCGTGCCTGTGCCGCACCTGATCGTCCCGGTGCGGCCGGGGCGGTCGCTCAAGCGCATCCTCGAAGTCGCCGCCCGCGATCGGTTGCTCAAGGGACAAGGCACGCATTCGGCGCAGGCCTTCACCGAGCGGCTGCGCGCGCTCCTCAAGAGCCGACGCCCACCCGTCGAGCGGCATCGCCTCAGCCCTCAGGAAGCGGATCTTGAGTAGGGGCATGCGGCGCAGCAGCGTGGCTGGCCAAGGTCAGAGACCCGCGTCGCGTCAGTGGCCCGAATGCAGTACGCTCGCCCGCGTGGAGTAGCGGGGTAGTGGAGTAACTGTGAACGCTGAGACCTTTCCCCTCGTCGTGATCACCGGGCTTTCGGGCTCGGGCATCTCGACCGCGCTGGATGCGCTGGAGGACCTCGGCTACTTCTGCGTCGACAACCTGCCGCCGCCGCTGATCCCAAAGCTCATCGCGCTGGCTCGTGGCACCGACAAGCTCGCGCGCCTGGCCATCGGTCTCGACGCCCGCAACGTCGACGACGCGCGCGGCGCCATCGCGATGCTCGACGACCTGCGCACCGATGGGGCGGCCAGCGAGGTGCTGTTCCTCGAAGCCACCGCCGACGTCTTGTTGCGCCGCTTCAGCACTACCCGCCGCCGACATCCGCTGGGCGAGTCGAACGGGCTGCCAGCGGCCATCGCCGAAGAGCGCTCAGCGATGCACCCGTTTCGCGAGATCGCCAGCCGCGTCATCGACACCAGCACGCTCACCGTGCACCAACTCAAGAAGCAGATTCAGCAACGCGTCTCGCAGGTCGACCAGCGCCAGGGCGCCGCGGTGTCGCTGCTCAGCTTCGGGTTTCGCTATGGCGTACCGGCCGAGGCCGACATCGTCTGGGACGTGCGCTTCTTGCCCAACCCGCACTTCGTGCCAGAGCTCAGGCCCGACACCGGGCTCAACCTGGACGTGCAGCGCTACGTGCTCGAACAGCCCGCGACGAAACGATTCCTCGATCGGTTCGTACCTCTTCTTGACGACGTGCTGCCGGCCTATGACGCTGAGGGCAAGAGCTACCTGACCGTGGCCATTGGCTGCACGGGCGGGCGACACCGCTCGGTGTCCATCATCGAGCACCTGGCCGAACATCTCAACGCGGCGGATCGCCAGATCACCGTGCGCCATCGCGATATCGATAAGGAGTCCAAGTGACCTGTTTGCGCGTGACCTGTTCGCGAGCGACCCGATGATCGGCGTTGTGGTGTGTACGCACAACACGCTCGCGGACGCGCTCCTCGATACCACCCGCATGATCGTGGGCGAGTTTCCTCAGGCGCGCACGGTCGCGGTCATGAGCGGCGACGCCATGGAGGTCGTGCTCGATCGGCTGCGCGAGGCCATCGCCGAAGTAGACACTGGCGGCGGCGTCGTGTTGTTGTGCGACATGTTCGGCGGTACGCCTTCGAACCTGAGCTTGTCGTTCTTGACGGACGTCGAGGTGGTGACGGGGGTCAACCTGCCGATGATGCTCAAGCTGTTCACAACGCGTGAAGGCGATGTACGCGAGGTGGCGTGCACGATTCGCGATCACGCACGCGAGAACATCCTGGTCGCCGGTGAATTGCTGCGAGGGGCACCAGAATGAGGCTTCTGTCACAGTCGCGGTGCTCGACTTCGGCCGCCTTCGGCGACGCCGCTGCACTCCTCGCTTCCGGGCGGTGCGAGCGAGCCCGCACCTCGGGACCTGCGCTCCGGGACTCTCCTCTTCTGAAGTATGCCGGCGTGTGCTTCGGTTCGAACAGATGACGAATCCGTTCTATCGCGTCGATAATCGCCTGGTACATGGCCAGATTATCGCCACTTGGATGCCTCATCTGCGCTTCAAACGCGTGGTGATCATCAGCGATACCGTGCCTGAGAACATCTTGCAGATGAGCATGTTCAAGATGGCTGTGCCCTCGAACGTGCGCTTCGAAGCGATGACGCTGGCCGACGGCGCCCTCTGGCTTGAGGCGCGCGGCTATGGCCGCGACAGCACCCTCATCTTGTTCGAAACCGTCGACGACGCCGTGCGGCTGTTCGAGTCGGGCCATGCGTACCCGGCGCTGAATCTGGGCAACATTCATCACGCCGCCAAGCGCGAGCGCTTCACCAACGCCGTCTATCTGGGCGCCGATCAGCTCCAGCATTTGCAGGGCCTGATGAAGCGCGGCGTGCAGGTTGAAATTCGAAGCCTGCCCACCGAGTCGCCGATCGATCTATCGACCGCCATGCGGGGCTAGCGGCACCGCATGGCCATCGTCACCGAGCTGCTGGTCATCGGCGTCTTCGCCGGGCTCATGGGGCTCGATCGGCGCGGCGCTTTTCAGCTCATGCTGTCGCAGCCGATCGTCGCGCTGCCCCTGCTGGGGCTGTTCTTTGGCGACGCACAGACCGGCGCCATGTTGGGTGCCCTCGTACAGTTGCTGTGGATGTCGTCGTCGCTCTTCGGCGCAAACGTGCCGCCCAACGAGACGGTCGCCGGCCTGACCATTGGCGGCATGGTCTTCATGTTCAACGCGCACGGCGGGCCGATCGACGAGCCCCAGGCCCAGGCGCTCTGGGCCATGGCGATCTTGCTGGGCTGCCCGATGGCTTTGGCTGGTCGCTGGCTCGAACAGAAGAACGATCAGGCCAACCTTCGAATCTGTCGCCGCGCCGACGCTGCGGTGCGTATGGGTCGACCCAATATCATCTCGCGGTTGACGCTTTGGGGGCTGGCGCGCGCGTTCTTACTCAACGCATGCATGGTCGCCTTCGCCACGATGATCGGGTGGGGTCTGTTGAATGCGTTGGCGCCGCTGCTCAACTCGATGACGCTGACGGTCGCGCTGATGGCGGTGACCGTCTATCTGCTGCCGGCGATCGGCCTGGGGGTCAGCGTCGCGGCGCTGCGCCGTCGGCGGGGCATCGTGTTGGCCGTCGCCATGTTCGTGATTGGCCTGCTCGTCGGTGTGCCCCAGTGAGTGTCCCAGTGAGTGCGCCCCCCGAGGCGGCATCACCGGGCGGAGGCGTCGGCAGGGGCGTGCTGCTGCATGTGCTCTGGCGAAGCTTCTTCTTCTTGGCTGTGGCGAACTACCAGCGCATGCAGAACGTGGGCTTCGGCTACGCGATCTTGCCCGCGCTCAAGCGGCTGTATGCCGGGGATGCGCTGCGCACCGCCACCGCGCGCCACCTGGAGTTCTTCAACAGCCACCCGTACATGGCCGGGCTGATCTTGGGCGCCTCGGTGCGCATCGAGGAAGACATCGCCGCGGGCACCTGTGCGCCCGAGCGTGTTCAACGGTTCAAGACCCAGATGATGGGACCGCTCGCGGCGATCGGCGACAGCTTCTTTTGGACGAGTCTGCGACCATTGGGCGCGATCCTGGCCATCGCTGGCGTCTTGTATGGGTGGCTCTGGGCGCCGCTGGCCTTCATCGTGCTCTACAATGCCTGCCACCTCACCTTGCGCGCATATGGCCTTTTCGCGGGCTATCGGCAGGCCGAGAACGTGGTCACGCTGGTGCATCGGTGGCGGCTCGTGCGGCTCGCCGATTGGGCGCACGTGGCGACCGGCGCGCTCCTGGGCGTGGCGGCGGCGCAGTTTGTGGGCTTCGCGCACCAAAAGCTGCCGATCGGCGAGGGGCTTGAGCCGGTGCTATTGGCGACGCTGACCTGCATCACCGCGTTGTGCATCAAGCGGAATATGCGCATGTTTGCGGTGCTGTATGTGCTCGTGGCGGGCTGCTTGGTGTTTGTGTTGAGCCTGCAGGCTCTGTTCCCGATCTTGTAGTGGCGGCTGTGTCTGGCGTGAATCTTATGAATGCGCGGGTGATACCACTATGCTGAACGCATGTTGGGGCCGACCTGCGGAAGGGGCGACGATGAGTGACATGGCGCAACAGACGTTTGAGATCGTCAATGAACTGGGTCTGCATGCCCGCGCGGCAGCGAACCTCGTGCGCCTGACTGGCCGGTTCGATTGCGGCGTCGATATCACCAAGGACGGCCAGACCGTCAACGGCAAGTCGATCCTGGGCATGATGACCCTGGCGGCAGCGCTGGGCTCGAAGGTGCACGTGGTCTGCCGCGGGACGGACGCCCAGGCCGCGCTGAGCGCCATCGGGGCGCTCATCGCGAACAAGTTCGGGGAGGGGCGATGACCCGACGCGCGGGCCGCCTGATCTTCGAAGGCATTGGAGTCTCGCCCGGATACGCCATCGGGCTTGCCCATCGGGTCGATCGCAGCCGCGTCACGATCCCGAAGTACCGGATCGACGACGCCGGAGTCGCCACGCAGCTTGAGCGGTTCGAGGCCGCGCTGACCGCGTCGGAGTCGCAGATTGGCGACGTTCGCGCCACCCTGACCGCCGGCTCAAGCGATCACGGCCTGATCCTCGACGTGCACCTGATGATGCTGCGCGACGCCATGCTGGTCGACGCGACGCAGGACGCGATCCGCAGCGATCGAATCAACGCCGAGTGGGCGCTGCGCAAGGTGATGCGCACGCTCAAGCAGATGTTCGCCAACATCGAGGATGAGTACTTCCGCGAGCGTCGCGCCGACGTGGAGTTCGTGGGTCGGCGTGTGCTGCGCAACCTGATGGGCACCGGCCAGCCGAACCTGAGCCTGGTGCGCCCGGGCAGCATCGTTGTCGCGCATGACCTGTCCCCGGCCGACACCGCGTTTCTCACCGAGAAGGCGATCCTGGGCTTCGCGACCGACGTGGGCGGCAAGACGAGCCACACTGCGATTATGGCCCGCTCGTTGGAGCTGCCGGCGGTGGTCGGCCTCGACGACTTCAGCCAGTACGTGGGCACGGGCGACACGCTGATCGTCGATGGCACCCACGGGCGCATCATCGTGCGACCGACCGGCGAAGAGATCGCGCGCTATCAGCGCTGGCAGCATCGCTACGCGACCCACCTCGCCCAGCTCACAGCCGTTCGTCACACGCCGTCCGTCACCCTCGACGCGGTGCACGTTCAGGTCGCCGCCAACATCGAGCGGCCCGACGAGGCCCAAGCTGCGATGGAGGCCGGCGCCGACGGCGTGGGGCTGTACCGCACCGAATACCTGTATATGAACCGCGCGACGCTGCCCGACGAAGAGGAGCAGTACGCGGCCTATCGCATGGTGGTCGAAGCCACGGGCGCAGCCGGCGCCACCATCCGCACCCTCGATCTGGGCGGTGACAAGCTCATCGAGCCCATCAAGCAGAATCGCGAGCTCAACCCCGTCATGGGCCTGCGCGCCGTGCGGTATTGCCTGCACGAGCCGGTGTTGTTCAAGGCACAGCTGCGCGCGCTGCTGCGGGCCAGCGCGCATGGCAACCTGCGCATCTTGGTGCCGCTGATCAGCGGTCTGGTCGAAGTCCGGGCCGTGCGCGCGCTGATCGGGGCCTGTCGCGCAGAGTTGGCCGCCGAAGGCCTCGCGATGGCCGACGACGTGCCGCTCGGCGTGATGATCGAGCTGCCCAGCGCGGCCGCCATCGCCGACTTGTTGGCGCGGGAATGCGACTTCTTCGCCATCGGCACCAACGACTTGATCCAGTATATGCTCGCCGTCGATCGCGGCAACGAGCACGTCGCGCACCTGTATCGGCCGCTGCATCCAGCGGTCTTGCGGGTGTTGGCGTCGGTCGTTGCCGCCGCCAACACCGCCGGCATTCCAGTGAGCCTGTGCGGGCAGATGGCCAGTGAGCCCGGCTACTTACCGGTGCTGCTTGGCCTTGGCTTGACGCGGCTGTCGATGAACACGACCAGCATCGCGGTGCTCAAATCGACCGCTCGGGCGGTCTCGATCGTCGACTGCGCCACGCTCTTCGCCGAGATCAGCGCCCTGGATACGGCGCCGGCCATCGAAGCCCGCGTCGCGCTGCGCGTTGGGGCGATGCTCACGGGGCTGGCTTTGGACGATCTGGCTGCGCCCTTAGAGGGCGGAGACTGAGGGCGGAGACTGAGGGCGGAGACTGAGGGCGGAGACTGAGCGCCCAACCTCACTGCGGCGCGAGGCAGTAGGTCGCGCCGTCGATGTCGCGACACTGCAACCCCACCGGGCAGTCCGCGTCGTTGACGCAGGGCGCCGTGCACGCGCTGTTGGACGGCACATCATCCGTCGCGCAGGTGAACGACGGGCATTGCATCGCGTTGGGATCGTCGACCTCTTGCGGGCAGCGATAGCCCGCGATCAGCAAGCAGATGCCTGCCCTGGCCGGATCGCCGGTGTTGAGGATGCCCCGGCTGCAAGCATGGCCGCGTGGGCAGTCCACCGCGTCGTTGCAGGTGCAGGAGCAGTAGCCGGGGCCGTTGTTGGCCTCGATGTTCAGGCACAGCGTCGAGTCGAGCGGATCGCCCGCGGCCACGCGGCACACCCCCGCGCATTCGTTGACCGTGCCCTGCGGGCAGCTGGTGACGTCGACATCGGGGGCACAGACCTGGCCGTCGACGCCGGGCACGACCTGGCAGGCAAACCCGAACGGGCACTTGCGATCGTCCTGGCAGCGCGCCGCGCAGACGTCCTGCACGTTGATCCAAGGCGCGGGCACGGGTGGGCGCAGACAGATGCCGCTGTTGCAGGGCACCTGCGCGGCGTCGAGTTGGCAGGGGAAGCCCGTGTCGTTGGGGATGCAAACCGCAATGACCTCGCCTGGTTGCGGGCCGCCAGCCACCTCGGGACATTCGCCGGTGCCCCCTGACACCTGCACTGGGATGCAGGTGTCGAAGCCGGGGCACGCCGGATCGTTGGCGCAGCGCGCCGTGCAGACGCGTCGGCCGAGCAGCTTGTTCTCGACACAGAATCCGCTGACGCAGTCGCTGCCGCAGCGGCAGTCATCGCCGTACTCACCGACGCCGAGCACACCCATGTCGGGGTCGGGCTCGACGCCCTGATCGGCCACGCGCTGGTCGGGGTCCATGTCGACGATGCGGCCGTTGTCGGGGCGCATGTCGATGGGGCGTCCATCGTCGGGGCGCATGTCGATCGGTCGCCCGCGGTCGAGCGGGCCGGCGTCTTGGATGCCGCGATCGGGGCGCACCACGGCGTCGTTCTGGCCGTCGGGGTTGACGCAGCGCTCGGTGGCCGGGTCGCAAACCTGGCTGAACGGGGCACATTGCTCGTCGACCTGGCAGCGGCTGACGGGCGGATAGCAGACCGACTCGAAGCACACCTCGCTGCCCTCGCAGTCGGCGCTGATTCGGCACTCTGGCGCGCAGCGGCCCTCGATGCACGACAGCGGCAGGATGCAGTCGGGATCGGCCGTGCAGTCTGGATCGTCGCCGTCGTCGCAGCCCACCAGGCCAACGCCCGCCGATGCCACCATCAAGATGCCGAAAATGCTGAACATGCTGAACATGCTGAACGCGAAGCCGCGCATGTGGTCTCCCCCCGGAGTTCGATCGTTGCTCAGAGCGCTGTCAGGATGTCGCGCTCATCGCCTTCGCGTCGATGATCTTCTCAGCGATCAGCTGCGTGCGCAGCGCGATCAGCTGGGCGCGGTTCTCTTGAATCAACACCCGCGCGCGGGCCTGCTCCGCGGCGAGGATGGCCTTGACCGCCGCGTCGAGGGCCTCGCGGGTGCTGTCGGCCAGCGGGGCGTCGCCCTTGCCCTTGAAGTCGCGCGCGCCGATCTCGGGCGGACCCATGCCGTACTCTTCGACCAGCGCTCTGGCCATCTGCGTCGCACGCTCCAGGTCGTGCGCCGCCCCGATCGAGACGTCGTCGAGCAGCACCGATTCGGCTTCGCGTCCGCCAAACAGGGTGCAGATGGTGTCGCGCATCTGGCCTTGGGTGACGACGTAGCGATGCGCGGGATCGGCGTAATGCACCGCACCCAGCGTGCCTGCCAAGTCGCCGCGGATGCTGATGCGATCGATGGCCGGCACGTTGGGGCAGTGCATCGCGACGATGGCGTGGCCGCACTCATGGGTGGCCACGACGAACTCTTCGTCCGGCGTAAGGGTGGGCAGTTGGCGATCGGCGATCAGCGCGGCGTCGACGTCGGCCACGGTGGTCGCGTCGGTGCGATCGGTGCGCAACCTCGCCCGCGCCAGCCGGCGACAGAGCGCCTGTAGATGGTCCCCCGACCAGCGCGTGCCCTCGTCGGCCGGATAGCTGGTCTGCTTGACCGCGTGCTGCATCGCGTCGTCGTTGATGTGCAGGTCGAGTTTGCGATCGTAGATGCGCAGCACGGCTTCGCGATCGTCGGCGTCGGGGTAGGGGATGCGCAGCTTGAACTCGAGCCGGCCGGGCCGCAGCAAGGCCGCGTCGAGCGACTCGGGGAAGTTGGTCGTGCCGATGACGAAGACCATCTCGTTGTCGCGGAAGCCGTCCAACTCGGTCAGCAACTGGTTGACCATGGAGTGCTCGACGCCGGATCCGCTGTACATGCCCCGCGCCGAGGCGAAGCTGTCCATCTCGTCGAAGACGATGAGCGCCGGCGCGCTCTGGCGGGCCTGGGTGAAGACGTCGCGCAGCTTGCGCTCGCTCTCACCGACCCATTTGGTCTTGAGCTCGGGCCCGGCGATGATCTGCACGGCGGCCCCCAGCGAAGTCGCGATGGCCTTGGCGAAGAGCGTCTTGCCGGTGCCCGGCGGGCCGTGGAAGATCATGCCGCGCGGGATGAGCGACTCGACGCGCGCGATGGCGTCGGGGTCGTCGAGGCTCTCCATGTGGGTGATCACGTCGAGGATCTCACGCTGGATCGTCTGCTTGACCTGCGCATATCCGCCGATGTCGTCATGCAGTGAGATTTCGGGCACTTGCAGCCCACCCGTGAGCGTCGCCTCGCGGATTTGCCGCCACACCGGCCGGGTGTCTTCGGGATAATCGACCCCGTCGACGGCCGAGAGCATTTGCCGCAGTCGCACCGCGTTGACGCCGCTGACATGGGTGTAGAGCCCATAGACGTCGAGCCCCTCGCGCCCCAGCTTGCGGGCGTCGCGCTGGGTGACCAGGTGGTGCACGCGGCCGCGCGGTACGCCCATCAGCTCGACGCGATGATGGAAGAGCTTGGAGACGACATCGAGCACCGGGAAGCTGGGATCGGCGAACCCGAGCCACAGCAACCGCGGGTTCTCGTACATCAGCGGGATGACCTCGCGCGCTTCGCTCGTCAGGCCGCCCCGCGCCGAGGTCAGCAGGTCGAGGTGGGGCAGCACGACCACCCGCGAGTCGGCCGCGCCGCGCACCGCGTCACGCAGCTGGCTGATGATCGTGGCGACCAGCGATTGGTTGCCTGCGGCGCCCGCCTGATCCGGCGATTCGACGCTGCGTCCGTCCAGATACATGC
This sequence comes from Bradymonadia bacterium, assembly GCA_051276005.1. Classification (GTDB taxonomy): domain Bacteria; phylum Myxococcota_A; class Bradymonadia; order UBA7976; family UBA1532; genus JBNMOZ01. The sequence goes on from JBNMOZ010000003.1 coordinate 18,609, forward strand.
ACGCGATGTCATGCGCCTTGAGCCGCTGACGAATGCAGCGATAGGCGTAGGGCGTCAGGCTCTTGTCGCATTCGACGAGCACGGGCAGGCCGCGCAGCAGGGCGTCGGTGATGCGTTGCAGCGCGTCGGGGTAGGCGACCTCGACGGCGTCGAAGAGGCTGACCTTGACGGGCAGATCGTGTTCGGGGACGTAGCGGCTCATGGGTGCGCCCTGTCCGTCCGCGCCGTCAAAGCTTCACCTTGATCGTGATGGAGCCCTCTTCGAGGCGATCGTCCACTTCGACGATCGTACCCAGCTGCCCGGCGCGGATCTTGAGCCCGTCGGCGATGACGCGGTTGGTGATCTTGTCGAGCTCGACGCGCAGATCGCCCAGGCGCCCCTCGAGCCGAGCGGTCAGCGTGCCGCGCAACGCCTCGGCTTCGTCGTCGATCTGCTGCTCGAGGCCCTTGCGGATCGCGTCGCGGGCGCGGGCTTTGCCCTCTTCGCCCCAGTCGGTGTCGAGGGCGACCTCACGGGTGATCTCGCGCTCAAGCTCAGCGTCGGTCGCGAGCTGCAGGTCGACCTGGCCCGAGGTGCAGTCGACGCGCACCTCGATGCCGTCGGCCTCAACGCGGATCAGGTCGCCGTGGGGGTCGGCCTCAAACCCTTTTTCGATCAGCGCCTCGCGCAGCAGCTCGGCGAGCTGAGGTCGGGGCAGCACGTCGAGGATCTGCAGGTGCGTCCGCACGCCATCTTCGACGCGCACATGGCGGCGGGTCGATTCGGTCAGCGCGATTCGGTAGATGCGGCTCATGCGATCAATCCTCGTCGGGGCCCGCGGCGTCGGCGGTCGGGCCAGTATAGTCGCGCAATGTGCGCGCGAGATGGGCGGCGCGCTCAAAGCCAGGGCGTCCCAGGCCTTCCCAAGCGCTGAGGAGCAGCTGGGCGGCGTCGTATTCTTCATCAAAGAAGGCCGTCTGCCCGTGCTCGGCGTGCCAGCGCGCCGGGATGTGCAATGCATCGAGCAGGGCCGCAGATTCTGCATATGCGGCCTGCCGCGCCCGCAGCGATCCGGTGTGGGCGAGCGCGTCGATCCACCAGGTCGCGGGCGGGCGCGTGCCCGCGTTGGTGGGCGCGAGGATCGACTCGGCTGCGTGCACCGCGAAGGTCGCCAGGTCGCGCCGCCCAGCCTTGTCGCACGCAGCAAAGAACGGGATCAAGACCGCCCGCTGCGCCGCGCCCAGTCGGGTCATCTGCGACAGCTTTCGGATGCCGGGCTTGCGGCGCTCCAACGCGATCCAGCGGCGGGTGAGGCGGGGTTGAATCGCCTCGATCCAGGCGGCCATCGGGCCCGTCACCAGCGACATGAAGTCGATCGTCGTCGGCAAAGGCGCGGCGCGGGCGAGGCGCTCTGGACGCAGCAACCAGCAAAGCGGCGCGGTCGCGAAGGCGTCTATGGGCAGCGGCATGTCGAGCCGGCAGAGCAGGTCAAGCGCCAGCCCACGCACCCAGCGATCGGCCGGGGTGGGATCTTCGGGGGCCTGCTGGGCCTGTCGCTCGGCCGACCGCCGGGTCATCCCGAGCACCAAGTCTGCGGTCTGCGCGGTGAAGTCGAGGCGCAGCCGCGGGTGGCGCTCCCACAACCGGCCGGCGTCGCTGCCGATCGGCTGCTGCACCTGCCAGCCGCCCGCCTGCAGCACGTCGCGCAGGACGCCGCGCGCGAGGGTCGACTCGAAGAGCCGCATGGCCGTGGGCCCGATCCGGGTGGGCAGGGCGTTGGGGGCCAACACGATGCGTCGCACGGCCGCGGCGCGCTTGGGTTCGAAGAGCGCCTGCGTCAGGGCGAGCAGGGCGCCTTCACTGCGGGCGACACGGGGCGGTCCGCTCGTCGCTGTCCCTGGCACGGCGGCCCCTGTCATCGCGGTCCGCGTCACGGCAGCCCCCGTCCGTCCCAGGGCCAGCCGTTGATGATCAGCGCGCCGTTGACGAGGCGAATCTCCATCGTCTCGCCATCGCTGAACCGCGGATCGTCAACGGCGTACGCGTCGGTGAGGTGGCGCATGCCCTGGTTGGTGGATCCTATCCAACGTCTCGTATTGTCGGGAGCCTCGCGCTCGTATGGGCCGTCGACGGCGAGATCGCAGGCCGCCAGCAGCCGGTCGATCGTGGAGTCGTCGCGGGCGCGTAGATCTTCAAGGAAGAAGCCCGTGTAGAGCATGACCGTGAGCCCCGCTGCCCGCACGCCTTCGCAGACCTCAGCGAGCGCGGCTGCCTGGCTGGTGGGCTCGCCGCCGAGCAGGCTGATGCCTTCGACATCGGGGGTCGCGAGGATGCGCGCGAGCAAGTCGGCGGGCGCGCTCTGGTCGCCGCCACGAAACGCGAGCAGCTCGGGATTGCAGCAGCCTTTGCAGCGCAATGGGCAGCCTTGGACCCAGATCGCGTAGCGTCGCCCAGGGCCCTCGGCCTCAGTGTCAGCGACCTCTATGGCGATGGACAGCGTCTGCATGCGCGGCAGGATACCAGACTCCGCGAAGCAGACTCAGCGCGGGTCGTCCACCGGCTCAGCGAGCCCGGATTGCATCGGCGATCTTGCGCCCTAACACGCGCTGGCCGGCGGCGGTCAAGTGCAGGCCGTCGGTGCGCGCGAGCTGCGGATCCAGCGGTCCACCCTCGGGGCCCAGCGCGCTGGTATCGACGAGCACATCGATCAGGCCGGCCGCGTGTTGCGCCGTCATCCAGTCGTTGAGCGCGCGCGTCTGGGCGATCAGCGCGACCTTTCGGGCCCTGAGGCGGGGCCGGTCGAGGTAGGCCGCCCAGGGCAGCACGGGGATGGCGACGACGATCGCGTTGGCCCCGCGGATCGCCCGGTACATGTGCGTCAAATGCTGGCGGATGTGTTTGAGGCTGCGGCCCGAGGCGAGATCGTTGACGCCCGCCTGCACGATGACGTGGGTCGGCTGGTCATTGAGCACGTCCGGCAGGCGCTTCGAGATGACGCGCGCGCCCTGGCCCACCAGGCCGATCGCCTCGCCACCCACGCCCAGCTCTCGATGGACCTCGGACAGGTAGCGGCCGCCGGTCGTGTGGCTGTCGCCGATCGCCGAGATGCGAGTGGGGCGGGGAGACGCGCCGCAGCCGGTCAGCAGACCCAGAGTTAGACCCAGAATCAGGCCCAGAATCAGGCCCAGAGTCAGGCCGGCCGGCAGACAGTGGCCGAGGCGCAGAGACAGGCCACGCATGCGATCTAGAGATCGCCGATCGAGGCCTCGAAGCCCACGGCCTTCAGGCGATCGAGCAGGCCCAACCCCAGCGCCGTCGCGGGGGTCAGGATGCCGCCGCGCCCCACGCCGCCGGGCAAGCCCGATCGTTTGGTCGTCGCCAGCATCAGCGCGGATTCACAGAGGATCTTCACGGTGACCCGGTTGCCCGGATCGCCCTTGGATTGGATCTTCGCGAGCACCTTATGGCCGTCTGCGCCGGTGCCGACGAGGCGAATGCGCGTGAACCCGCCGTCCATGACCTCTTCGCTCGGGCCCTCGCCCGGGTTCGGCCCGACGCGCTTGAGAAGCCGGCGGCCCCAGCTCTTGGAGAGCAGCCTCTCGGCGAGCGCGAGTCCGGCGCCGACGGCGTACGCCTGCACCTTGTTCTTGGTCTCCATCGCCTCTTGGTAGGTGAACTCGGGGCCGTAGCTCTGCGCGTCGTCGTACTGTTCGAGCAGCGCGTTGGAGCGACGGACGACCCGCGTGTTGACCTGCGCCATCAAGAACGGCGTGAGCCAGACGGCGCGATCGTCGTCGTAGATCACCGATCGCAGGTCGCGGCTGCGTTTGCGCTCGGCCTCGTCGCGCTGACCGCGGGGGTTGAGCAGCTGCGTGTTCCCCAGCCGCTGGGCGTTGCCGCTCTCGGCCATGGTCAACGCCGAGTCGAGGGTGCCGCCGTTGAAGCCGCCCTTGCCCACGAAGGTGCCGCTGACCAGCTGGGTGTCGACGTCGCGCGTGGCGCGCAGGTGCTCGACCACGTAGAGCGCGCCAATGTCGCTGGGCACCGAGTCGAACCCGCAGAACGGCACGATGCGCGTGCCGCCCAACGCCGCCGCCTCGTGAAACTGCTCGATCAGATCGGCCACCCACGGCGTCTCGCCGGTGATGTCGACGTAATCGACGCCATGCGCGACGCAGGCTTCGACGACGGGGGTGCCGTACCGCGCGAAGGGTCCGGCGGTCGTGCAGATCACGCGGGCCTGGCGCACCATCGCGTCCACCGATGCGGGGTCGGTGCTGTCGGCGACGATGACGCCATGCGGTGAGCACTCGGCGGCGAGGGCGTCGAGCTTGCCCCGCGAGCGGCCCGCGATGGCCCAGCGCAGGTCGGCCGGGGCGTGGGCGGCGAAGTGACGCGCGCACTGTCGGCCCGTGAAGCCCGTCGCGCCGTACAAAACGATGTCATAGTCAGTTTTCATAGGTCGGGCTGTACCACACAGCGGGGCATGCGTAAAAAGGCGTCGAGCGCAGCCGGGGGCTGTCGCGGCGCAGAGCCGCCGACTGGGGGAGAGAGGCTGGCCGCTTGACCGGGTCGACAGGGCGTCGTTAGCGTCGATTCATGCACGACTTCTCACGCACGGTCGCGACCTTCGGCGTCATTGTATTGGGCGCCGTCACGCTGCCTGGCTGCGACGCGAACAACCAATGCGTCACGCCCCTGGGGTGCGGCCCCCAGCAGCTCTGCGTGGCGAATGAGTGTGTCGGCACCGACGTCGAAGGCGATCGATGGACGCTCTACCTCAAGGAGTTTCGCCTCCGCCTCGACGCCGACTGCGGCGTCTGTCACTTCGCGGGGGCCAACGACGCCGACGTCACGGCTGATGACGGCGCCTGGCGATTGCACAGCGGCACCAACCTGTCGCTGGCGCAGATCGAAGCCAGCTACCTGGATGTTGGCGACTTCCTGGCGCCTGGTGATCCGCAGATGTCGCCGCTCGTGGCCTACGCGCGCGGCCTGATCGACGTCGAGTTCGACGCGGGCGGCACCATCCAACCGCATCCGGCGATTTGGGGCAGCAAGGAGAACCTGGGCTATGTGCGCGTGCTCAACTGGCTCGCGCAGTTCCCCGACGCCACCCCACCGGCCGACGCGCCACCGGGACCGCCGATGTTGACCGAGCCAGGCGGCGGCCTGGAGGGCTATCGCGACGGCGTGCACGGCCTCCTCGCGTTCACGTGTGCCGGTTGCCATGGCCTGGGGGGCGCCCAGCAATGGCAGCTCGCGCCAGCCATGGCCGATCCCGACGCCATCGACGCGAGCTATGCCGCCACGATCGCCTTCATCACGCCGGGCGATCCGAGCGGCAGCGATCTGCTCGCGTGGGCCCGGGGCGAGTTGGGGGCCCACCCCACCATCTGGACCGCCGAGAAGGCCGAGCACGCCGCCGTGGGCGAGTGGATCCGCAAGACGGCGCCCTGATCTTGCGCTTCGCCGCCCGACGCGCCAGCCTGCCCGCATGAAGAACCCATCCAGAATCAAGCTGAGCATGCTGGCCCGTCTCGGGATCGGTGCGATGGCGTGTTGCGCGCTGGCCTGCACCAAGACCCCCGACGCCCGCCCCACCCCCAAGTCGACCGCCTCGACGACTGCGCCCAAGGCAGCGCCCACGACCGCGGCGACGCCGACGGGCCCAACGGGGCCGACCAAGATCGGCATGCCGCAGGTCTGCAACCTGGGTCCGTGCCATGGGCTGGACGACCTGGTCTGCACCCGCGGCGCGCCGATGATGTGCACCGACATCTACAAGCACGGCGACTTCTGCCGGCAGTTCGTCGAATGCGACTCGGCCAAGGGCGCCTGCGTCCTCAAAGCCCAGCCGAAGTTCGCCGAATGCAAAGCGTGCATGGACGGCTGCAAGACCGAGTTGACCTGCGAAGCGACCTGCCGGGATCAGCTCAAGGTGCCCTGATGGGCGCGGGCTTGATGGGCGCGGGCCTTGATCAGCCCGCGGTGTGCACCGCGAAGTGGGCGCCCTGGGGATCGACGCACTGCGCAACGCGATCGCCGCCCGGCGCGCTCATCGGACCGCTCGTGATCGGCCCGCCGTGCTCTTTGATGCGCTCGATGTTCGCGTCGACGGTCGCGCAGCGCAGCCAGCCGACGGGCTTGCCCATTGTGGTCGCGGCGTTCGACATGCCGCCCAGCATGGCCTCGGCGTCGGCGCCGAACGTCCAGTCTGTGATGTGATCGCACACAATCAACTTTATGCAGGGCCGTATATGAACGTCTGTTCAGACTCATGAGGCGGCCTGAACTTGATTTTCGAGCTGCGATGCAGCAAAACCGTCCATCCACGTCGAGGAGCACATGATAAGTCGTCTGACCGCCTGCCTGTGTCTCGCTACGCTCTCGGGGCTCGTCGCCCTCGCGAGCGCGCAGCCCGGCAACCCGCCGGTGAAGATGGGTCCGAGCGACCTTGCGCCGGCCAGCGTCGCGTCGAAGCCTGCCGCGAAGAAGTCTGACGCGCCGACGGTCGATCCCAAGGCCGCCGCGCCGCAGTCTGCCGCGCCGAAGGTCGATCCCAAGGCCGCGAGTAAGAAGGCTGCCGCCGCCAAGAAGAAGGCCGCCGCCACGAAGAAGGCCGCCGCCAAGAAGAAGGCCGCCGCCAAGAAGAAGGCCGCCGCCAAGAAGAAGGCCGCCGCCAAGAAGAAGGCCGCCCGTCGCAAGGCTGCGCGGCGCAAGAAGCGGGGCGCGAGGCTGTGTAAGTACGCCTCGCCGATTCATAAACACCTCATCATCCCCGGCGAGAACGTGGGCGAAATCGCGGGCCGTTACGGCGTGACGATCAAAGATCTGCGTCGCTGGAACCGCCGCGCCCTCAAGAACCCCGACCGTATCCGCGACGGGCGCACCTTGCGGGTCTGCCCGCTTATCCCTCCGCGGGAGCGCTACAAGGTCGATTACACGGTCAAAAAGGGCGACTCGTTCTCGCGCATCGCCAAGAAGTTCAAGCTCAGCCAGGACGAACTGTTTACGTTTCAGGCGGGCAAGCTGTCGAGTCGCGGCAAGCTGCGCGCGGGCAAGACGGTCCTCATCATCTGGCAGGACGGCGACGTGATCCCCGCGTTTGCGCCGGAGTCCGAGAAGGGCAAGCTCAAGTACAGCGCGCGGCTGCGGCCGCAGAAGGCCTACTGGATCAAGCGCCCGCGCAACTCATATGGCACCCGCAAGACGGTGCAGCTGATCGCCAAAGTCTTCGGTCGCTACCGGCGCAAGTATAAGGGGCGCAAGGTGATCATGGGTGACCTGAGCAAGAAGGGCGGCGGCCGGCTCTCTGGCCACGTCTCCCATCAGACCGGGCGCGATGTCGACATTGGCTGGGTCTTCAAGAAGGGCAAGGGCAGCGCGAAGCGGTTCGTGAACGCCAACGCCAAGAACCTCGATGTGCGCCGCAGCTGGGCGCTGATCCACGGGTTCCTCAAGACTGAGAAGATCGAGTTCGTCTTCATCGATTACGACGTGCAGAAGCTGCTCTACGACGAGGCCCGGCGGCGCAAAGTCAGCAAGCAGAAGCTCGCGCAGTGGTTCCAATATCCGCGCCCCAAGGCCCGTTTGTACGGCATCTTGCGGCATTGGAAGGGCCACGGCGACCACATGCACATTCGCTTTCGCAAGTAGCAGGCGACTGCTCTTCGGATGGCCGGAGCGCTGGCAGCCGACCTGACTCGCTTATCGGTGCGCACACGACTCCATCACTCGCGTCTGCAGAACACTGGCCGATTCTCGACATTTCGAGCACAATGATCACCAAGGCCGCATCGTGGAGGAGTCACATGAAACCGGTACAACTCATCGCGATTCTCGGCGGATTGCTCATCACCGGGGTGATCGGCTGGTACTTCTACATGGAGGCTAACCCGTTTTATGAGGACACGCCGGTGCGCGGGCTGAACCTGCCGGCGGCGTCCGCCAAGGCGCCGCAGAGCGCGAAGGCAAAGGAGCCAGCGCCGATCAGCGCCGCGCCGGTGAGCGAGGCATCTGCGCCTTGATGGATTCGGCGCGTCCGTGCCGCTATCCTCTCGCCTATGTCTCGCCTCAAACTTGTCCTCGGTTTGGCGATCTGCCTGGGTTTCCTGGCGCTCGCTACTTGGTTCTTCCTCGACGATCCGTCTGCTCGCCGGCAGCGTCCGCGCGTCGCGCCTGCGCCCAGCGTGCAAAGCGTGGCGCCGGCATCGGTCGCAGTCGCTGAGCCCGAGCCCGAACCCATCCGCCCCAAGCGCGTCAACACCCGCAGCTTGAAGGGCCGGGTGACCGACGCCGACAAGGCGCCCCTCGCCCAGACCCGCGTGACCGTGACCATCGACGGGCGCGACTTTCGCACCCGCACCGATGTCGACGGGCGCTATGCCTTCGACGGGTTGCCGCGCAAAGCAGGGCGCGTCGAGTTCGTGGCGACCGGCTATGAACGCGAGCGCGAGCGAGCCGCGGTCAATCGCGCCGTGATCGATGTTCGCCTCACGCCGCGTGCGGGCCTCATCGTGCTTGTGCGGGCCCTGGGCGAGCCCGTCGACGACGCGCGGGTCACGCTACAAAGGACCGGCGTTTGGACCGGTGTTCGGATCCCGTTTGCGACGGGCACCAGCGACGGCAGCGGGCGTGCCTTCCTGCGCTTCCCCGACGGGGTAGAGGTCGACACCCTGGTCGCCCGTCATTCGGCCCACGGCAGCGTCAGCGTCAGCGCGCCCGCCCCCGGGTCTGGCCAAATTATCCTCGACCTGCCAGGCGGCGGCTACGTCACGGGGCGGGTCATCGACCAGGATCGGGTGCCGATCCAGAGCGTGTCGATCACGGCCTCGGGGCGGTCCATCCGCCAGATGCCCACCCAGTCGTTCGACTCCAGCGACGGCACGTATCGCTTTGGACCCGTCGCGCCGGGCACGCTCACGCTGCACGCTGCGGCCGAGGGCTATCAGCCCGGCAAGCGCAAGATCGTCGTCAAGAGCGGCGAGACGCTGACCGGTGCCGACTTGATGCTCAAAGCATCGCTCAACCTCATCGGGCGGGTCACAGACGCCGAGTCGGGCGATCCCATCGCGGGCGCGCAGGTGATCCCCGCCGAATGGCGCGCAGGCGCCTTGGCTGAGTCCGTGGGCGCGTACACCGACGAAGACGGGCGCTACATCCTGAGCGCGCTGCCGGGCAACCGCACCAGCGTGCGCGTCAAAGCCGACGGCTATCGCTCCGTGCTCATTGGCGGGGTGCAGGGGCCGCCGGGCGAAGCGGTCACCCGCGACTTCAGCCTGACCCGACAGCGCACCGACCAGGTGCCGGCGACGGAGCTGACCGGTATTGGCGCGGTCTTGAGCAGGCACCCCAAGGGCGTGCGTATCGGGCGGATCCTCGATGGCGGGCCGGCGGGCGAAGTGCTCGCGCAGGGCGACGTGGTGGTGGCCATCGATGGCCAGAAGATCGGCGGCCAGAACATCAGCAAGGCCGCCCAGGCGATCCGCGGCGAAGAGGGCACCGACATCGAGTTGATGGTGCTGCGCGGTGGCGCGGGCGAGCCGGTGCCCTTGGTCATCACCCGCAGCCGCGTCACCGTGCCCAGCCGGCATCATCCCCGCAATTGAGCACCCAACCCCCATCTGAGCCCGGCGAACTCGTGGCAGGCGATCTCGCGTCGGGCGATCTCGTGGCAGGCGATCTGCGGCTGGTGCCGCTCGACCAAGGCCGCTTCGGTGGGGTGCACGTGCTGAGCATCGACGCTGAGGCGCGCGCGCAGATCGCGATTCTTGATGTAATCTGGGATTGTCGCCCTCAACCCGGCGAGGTGGCGCATGCGATGGCTGCGATGCAGTTGCGGGTGCCTCTCGCGCGGCTGGCTGTGACTGAGCCGAGCGGCGCGACCCGCCCGGTCACGACGCTCAGATCGACGGCGATGGTCGACGCCCCACTCACCGCAGTGATCGCCGGCCTCATCGCCACCGCCCTTTGACAGGAGATTCGCAGATGCGTTGCTTGTTCGCCCACGGCTTCGAAGGCGTGCCCAACGGGCGCAAGGCCCGCTACCTGACCGAGCTGGGGCACGCGGTGCAGGCGCCCTTGATGAGCGAGCGCGGCTGGTATTTACGCGATCACGTCGCGGTGCTCCTGCGGGTCATCGATGCCGAGCCCGATCTGCGACTCGCGGTCGGCTCGTCGTTGGGCGCGCTGGCGCTGGCGGTGGCGGCGAGCGAGCGGCCCGATCGCGATCTGCGGCTTGTCCTCTTGGCCCCGGCGGTGGGCGTACACGACGCCTGGGCCAACCAGATGGGGGCCGAGGCGATGGCGCTCTGGGCCGAGATGGGCGCGATTCAGTATCGGCATCAGGGCATCGATCAAGAGGTGCAGCTGCCGTACGGGCTGTACACCGAGTGCCGCGCGGCCGCGCAGGTGGTCTGCACCCACCCGACGGCCATCGTGCACGGTCTGCAGGACGCCGTAATCCCGGTAAACGAGGCGTTGGCGTTGGCCGCCCGATCCCCCGGCGCTCGACGGTTCGTGGCGACGGCTGATGGGCACCGACTGCTCGACTCGCTCGACGAGATCGGGCACGCCGTCAACGCGGTCATGCGTGATTGAGCGGCTCGACTTCGCCGGCCTGAGCGCCTGCGCTGACGCGTTCGATGCGCAAATCGTGCAGACCCCACAGATCGATCATTTCTGTTCGACGGCGCCCTGGGTCCTGCCCGCGCATGCGGCGTTCTCGCCCGACGCGGAGCCGTTCATCAGCCGCAGCCCGCACGGGTTCGTCGCCCTGAAGTGCATCTCCCTCTTTGATGGCCGCCGCGTCGCCGTCCCCCTGGAAGCAGGGTGGGGGCTGGCCTCGCCGCTGGCCGGCGCCAATAGCCAAGAGCTCGCCGACCAGCTCGCGCAGATGATGATGTGGCGCGACGCGCCGCCGCAGATCTACCTCTCGGGGTTGAGGCGAGAGGGCCCCCAGGTCGAGGCGATCCTGCGTCGGTTCAAGGCGCTGGCGCGCTTCGGTGTGGGGCAGTCGTGCGAGCGCCGGGTCTGCGCGATCGATCAGGGGCTCGACGCCTGGCTGACGACCCGTTCGCCGAAGTTTCGCGGCAACCTGCGCCGGGCTCGACGCCGCGCGACGGCGGCGGGCTACCGGTGGCGCTGGCTGACGGGCAGCGCAAATCCAGCCGGTCTGTTTGAGCGCATCATGGCCATCGAGTCGCGCAGCTGGAAGGGCAAGGACGGCGTGGGCGTCGATGACGGCGCCGCGCGGGAGTTCTATCGCCTTGTGGTGCAGCGGCTGGCTGCGACGCGGCGCCTCAGGGTGCTGGTGGGCACGCTCGACGGGGCCGACGTGGCGTACGTGCTGGGCGGCATCCTTGGCGACACGTTCCGCGGGTTGCAGATGAGCTACGCGACGGAGCATCGGCGCTTTGAGCTGGGCAACGTGGCGCAAATTGAGACGATCGCGGCGTTGGTCAGCGAAGGCATCGCCGTCTACGATCTGGGCACCGAGATGGACTACAAGGCGCGCTGGGCGCCGCCGGGTCTGACTACGATGACGCTGGCGGTCTTTGTGACGGCGGGGTCGACGGCGGGTCGCTCGACGGCGGGGCAGTCGAGCGAGTGAGCGCGGCGCGCTCTGCGGTCTGGCGTGGGCGGCGTGTCGCACCGTGAGCGGTGTCGCGCATCGAGAGCGCCCGCATGCCATCCACCGTCAGCGCCGGCATGCCATCCGCCGTCAGCGCCCGGCGATGCGCGGGGGCCGGCGCGATGACGCCACTGGATCGCGGCGACGGGCGATCGTCGAGGGTCTGACCCGCCTCGCGCTGCCAGACGGCCGCCATGACCGCGAGCGCGGTAAAGACGGTCGCTCCCGCAATCTCGAACGACCAGTGCGGCCAAACGATCATCGCCCCGGCGCCTAACAGCGCCGGCAGGGCGGCCAGCGCCAGTCGCCGATGGGTCGCGAAGCCCATCATCGCGATGGCCACCGCATACAGCACAAGCTCCAGCGGCAGCATCTTGGCGATGGGCAAGCCGGCGAGCACGACCACGGCGCGAAAGACCACCGCGCCGCCGCCCATCATCAAGAGCGTCATCTGGCCGATGCGCTGGTTGTGCTGCGTCTGCGTCAGCACGCGTCGGTTCGCGAACAAGAACCCGGCGGTGATCAAGAACAGCAGCAGGCCATGCGGCAAGTAGTGGATGGGCTCGACCCCCGCCGGCAAATAGCGACGGACGACCTCACCCCCCACCATGGCCAGCACGCCGAGCACCGCGCCCAGGCTCAGCGCCACCCGAGAGCGGGTGCGGGCGCCGATCTCAGGATCGCTCTGGTGCTCGAGGGCCCGCAGCGTCAACAGCTCCTGGGTATGTGCAGCTTGTCGCCGAAAGCCGACCGCGATGCGCGCCTCGAGACGCGGGTTGCGCGTGCCCAACTCAGTCGTGAGCGCCTCGGCCGTGTCGGGGTGCCCCTGATCGAGCGCGAACTCGATCATGCACTCCAGGGTGTGCTGCTGGCCGCGGCTGGCGTTGAGGTTGTCGGGCCACCGGCGCAGCGCCTGTTCGAAGCCAAAGCGCGCCGCGCCGTAGGCTCGATACACCTCGGCGGGATCGGGCGCCTCGGCCTTGACCGCGCGACGCAATCGCATCAACCGGCGCTGCGCCTCATGGGCGATGACGGCGCTCTCGCGGTTGGACAGATGGGTGAGCAGCGCCTGGCGAAACGTCTCGGCGTCCGCGAACCGCTCCGAGGGCTCGCGCGCCATCGCCCGCCAGCAGATCGACGCCAGGTCGGTGGACACGTCGGGGCCAAACTTCGGTGGCGCCGCGCGATAGGCCTGATGCAGGGCCTGATGCACGGTCTGGGCGTTATTCGGGGGTTTGCCGGTGATCAGCTCATGCAGCACCGCGCCCATCAAGAACACGTCGGTCAGCGGCGAGATGGGCATGTCGGCGGTGCCCACCATCTCGGGCGCCATATAGCCGGGCGTGCCGGCGATGCCGTCTAGACGGATCTGCGGCGCCGGGTCCAGCCGCACCGCGATGCCCCAATCGAGCAGGTAGACATCGCCGAAGCGCCCGATCATCACGTTCTCGGGCTTGATGTCGCGATGCACCACCCCGCGGCTATGGGCGTAGTGCACCGCCTTGGCGACCTGCATGAGCACGTCGAGGTGCTTGGCGAAGGGCGTGTCGCCGGTCAGGGCGTCCGCGCGGGCATCGGGGGCGTCGATGAACTGGCGCCAGGTGATGCCGTCGATGTGCTTCATCACCAGCATCGGGCCGCCGTCTGCGGCCGCTCCCAGGGTGTGAACTGGGATGACGTTGGGGTGCTCAAGCTGGCCGGTCAGGCGGGCCTCTCGCAGCAGGCCCGCGCGGCTGGCGAGGCTGTCGACCGACGGCTTGAGGCGCTTGACCGCGACCTCCCGCTCCATGCCCCGCTGCTTCGCCAGGAAGACCTCTGCCATGCCCCCTTGGGCGATGGGCTTGATCAGCTCGACGTCGCAGCCGCTCAGGCTGAGCGCGCTCATATGCATGTCGAGGCTCGGACCGGGCCGATCCTCGGGCGGCATGAGCGTCAGGCCGACGGTCTGCCCCAGCGCGTCGACGACCCCCAGCGAATGCCAGAGCGTGTCCAACTCGACCGGGGTGTAGCGATGGGTCTCGCTGCTCAATGACGCTCCATGGCAGACATGCCCAGCTAACATTTATACCGAGGCGACCAGGCGGGCCACAAGGTACTGTCAGCGCGCGTCGGGCTCCCAGCGGACCGTCAGCGAGTACGGACCCTCGTGGGCGGGCGAGAAGCTGTCGACGATGATGAAGACCGGGCGCCCGCCACCGAGTTGGGCACGCACCTCGGCCTGCTCGCGGGGGTTGATGACGCCCAGATCGTCTTCATTGCACTCAACCTCGGTGTTGACTGAGTCGCAGACGGTGCGCACCGAGACCCCAAAGTCGCCGGTGCCATCCACCGAGGTGACGGTGGCAACAAGCTGGCCGGGGCCGCCTGCCGGGGTGACCGCGCGGTAGACATGATCGCCGCCCGCGCCGCCCGCGCACAGGCCAGGCTGGTGGTCATCGGTGGCGCCGCGGGTGTCGCCCACCTTGTTGTCCTGCCCGAAGACCAGGTTGGCCGTGAAAGGGTCGGCGCAGTCGAGGTCTGGCTCGAAGTCAGCGGGCAGACGGCGGAAGCGCGCGGTGTACGGCAAGCTGTGCTGGTAGGCGCCGCCGTCATTGCCGCCGCGCACGATGCCGAGGCCGTAGTAGCGCCCGTTGTTGAAGGGCGGCTGCCCGGCGAACTGCGGATCGAAGATCGTGCGGTAGACCGGCTGCACCGAGACCTCAAATTCTTGCTGCTCGATGCTGTTGTCTTCTT
>JBNMOZ010000004.1:0-31558 GCA_051276005.1 Bradymonadia bacterium
GGCGACCGGGCTGATGAGGGGGAAGAGCGCAAACTGGGCCTGCTCGAATAGCCGCGCCGGCTGCGCGGACGCCTCGGATGAGACGGCTGCGATGAGCATGATCAAGAGGCAAACTACAGGCGAGCGCATAGGCGGATGCTAACCCCCAGAGACCGGGGAGGGAAACCCCTTATCGCGCCAGAAGTTCGCCCGGATACGGACTATTTGCGCAGGTCGGGAAACTTGCGCACCCATGTGCGGTAATAATAGACGGCCATCTTTTGCTTAGGGCTCTTCTCGCCCAGAGCCAACGCAGACAAGCTACGCCCAGCACGCGTCCAAGGCATGCGGCTGAGGTTGTAGAGCGCCTCTTGAAAGATCAGCTGCTCATCGCTCTGCGCGGCGCTCTCCAGCAATGACATCGCCTCGTCGGGGCTGTCTTTGAGCGCCCAGACTGCCAGGACGGCCATATTGCGCACGCCGATGCCTTCGTCGGCCATGCCAGCGTCGATGGCCTTGCGGGCCTCGTCAATGCCGTACAACGCGACGGCCCAGATGGCCTGGCCCCGCAGCTGCTCAGTGGGATCATTGCGCAACATCTCCCACATGATGGGCAGCGCGTCAGGTCCGCCGTGCTCAACCATCCCCGACAACGCCATCTCGCGCACCGGCAGGGGCTCAGAGTGGGCAATGGCCTTGCGAAACGAGTCGATGGCGCCCGGGAGGCGACGCCGCCCGACGCTCACCAGCGCGTGCTCTCGATCGAGCTGAACCGGTGTGTCGCCCATGGCGCGCTTGAGCATCTCTTCATTGGAGATCTCTCGCAGCGGCTCAGGATCGGTCGCCTTGGTGCCGGTCCAACCCGGCTTGCCGTCTCCCCAAGGAAACTCGGCCGTGAGGCCTTCCAGAGGATGCTCTTTATGGACGTGGTCATGCCCATCGCGCGGCGAGATCCTGTCGATCTTCGCCGTCGTCTCTGCGATGGACGGCGTCGGCGCCGCCTGCTCCAAGGCTGCGCTCACCGGGGCGGTGGGCACGGCCAAAGCCGCCCGCTCGGGCGCGGTGTCTTCAGCCTCGCAGCCCCAAGTCAAGAGGCTCACGATGGCAAGGGTCTCAATTCGCCAGTTCATCTGAGCTCTCCTTAGCGATGCCGGCAGCAGTATGCAGCCCGGCTGGAGCTTTTGCTTGAGCCGCCGTCGTGGTTGTACCAGTAGCCGCCACAATTGCAGTTGTGGAACAACGCGCCGTCGTCGGCATAGGCGTCGGCGTACCAGAAGTTGCCGCCGAACCACCCGCGCCACCCGCGGATACCCGAGATCTCGGCGTCGGTGCACATATGCGCGCCCTGTTGGCTGCGGCACCAGTGATCGCCGACGCCCCAGTGATGCGCAGCGCGGCGGCTGTCGAGGAAGCAGACATCGCCATAGGCGGGCCAACCGGGCGGGCAGGCCGCTTCGCCGGCGCGCGAGCCGCCAATGCCGCCGCCCACGAAGTTGCGGGCGTAGATCGTGTCAGCACGCAAACGCTGGCTGCCGTAGGTGCCTTGAGGCTGGCCAACATATACGTCCGCACCCGCCGCGCCGATCACGAGGTCTTCGCTCTCGGAGTAGATGCCGGTCATGCCCCACACCGCGCCCACGCGCAGGTTGCCGCGGCCCTCGCTGTCGCGGAACACGTTGCGGCCGTTGCGACCCTGAATGGACACGCCGTTGGTCGCGATGGTGCCGTACACATACAAATAGTTGCGGTCGAGGCGCATGCCGATCGACTGGCTGCCGGGGGTGCCATAGTACCAGCGGTGATACGCCGACGAGTTGTAGCGCAGGGTGCTCGACTGCACGCCCAGCGAGTAGTGCTCGCCATGCAGTCGCAGCTTGTGCTGCGAGGTGCGGTCACAGCACACGGCCGGGAAGTCGATCGTGTAGCGCTGCATCAGCACGCCATCGGTGTTGACCCGCACGAAGCCGTCGGCGCGGATGTCGTCGACGACGTACAGGTCGTTGTCGATGCGCGCGCTGTTGGTGACGCGCAGATCGCGGGTGGTGAACGTGCCACCCAGCCTGAAGTTACCGCTGACGGTCAAGCTGCCGCGCACGGTCAGGTTGTTGTTGTTGAGCTCCATGCCGACGGCCTGCGCAGCCGGGTTAGCGCCGTAATACCAGCGGTGGATCTGCGCGGTGTTATAGCGCAGCGTTGAGCCCTCCATGCCCAGCGAGTAGTGGTCGCCGTAGAGCCGCAGCTTGTGCTGGCTCGTGAAGTCGCCGGCCGTGCTCGGGAAGGTGAGGCGGTTGCCGTCGATGACCACGCGGCCCTGCACCGAGAAGGTGCCGTTGACCCGGCTGTTGCGGCCAACCGTCTGGTCGAGCGTGACCGTGGCGCTGCGGCTGACCGAGAGATTGCCGCGGGTGCGCAGGTTGCCGTACACATCCAAGAAGTTGTTGTTGAGCTGCATGCCAACGGCCTGCCGGGCCGGGTCGGCGCCGTAATAGAAGCGGTGGTACTGGCTCGTGTTGTAGCGCTGGGTGCTGCCTTCGATGCCCAGGCCGTAGGTGTCGCCGTACATGCGCAGCTTGTGGTGCGACTCGAAGGTGTTCGACGCGAGCTGGGGCATCGTGATGCGCCCACTCTGCAGGTCGATGTAGTTGCCCGCTGCCGTGCCGACGCGCAGCAGGCCGCGGGTGTAGCTGTTGCGGTTGACCCGCAGATCGCGACCGACGGTGAGGTCGCCGCCGACGGTGAAGCTGCCGCCCAAGCTGAAGTTGCCGTTGACCGTCAGGCTGCCGCGGATCGTCTGATTGCGGGTGACCAAAGCGTCGCGACGCACGGTCAGGTCGAGCGCGTTGAGGCTGCCACCCAGGGTGCTGTTGCCCGTGGCGTTGAGGTTGCCGTTGACCTGGCCGCTGCCGTTGAGGGTGAAGCCCCCGTTCATCGTCGTCGGGCTGTTGAGGATGATCCCGCCCGAGGCCTGCAGCAGGATGTCGTCGTTGTTGTTATTGCCGACGACCATCTCCATGCGGGCCGCGCCGCCGCCCTTATGATAGTAGCGCAGCCGCCCAGTGTCGCCGGCGTGCCAGCGGCCCGCCTGGAACTCCAAGCCCAGGGGGTTGCCGCCCGAGCCGGCCAGACCAATCATCGTGTTGCTGTACAGCTCGATCTGGTCGTTGCTGTCGTTGGTGATTCCGATTTGCAAGCGGGTGTCGCCCACGCCGCCATCGCGATACCAACGAATCCAAGCGCGCTCGTCGTCGCCGCCGAAGCGGTTGGTGTCGAACGCCATACCGACGGGGTTGACGCCGGGGCCGGTGAAGTTGACCAAGCCGGGCGAGTAGAGCGAGATCTCGTCGTCAGAGTCGGCGGCGACGCCGATCTGCAGGCGCGAGTTGGCGCCGCCCTGGCTCTCGTAGCGCATCCAGGCGTCCTGGCCAGCGCCACCGAATGGGTTGTTCGGCCACACGATGCCGTTGTCGCCGCTGCCCGCCGACGCGAGCACCGGACGATAGCCGCCGCCCGCCGCGACGCAGCCCGTGCAGGTGCCGCGGATGACCAGGTTGCGGTTGATGATCAGGTCGCCGCTGCCGCCAATGGTGACGCCGCCCGACGAGTTGAGCAGCAGGTTGTCGTCGTTCTCATTGCCGACCGCGATCTCGAGCACCGTGTCTTCGCCGCCCTCGCTGCGATACTCCATGAACGCAGTGTCACCGGCGCCACCCCAGCGGTTGTCGGGGAACGCGAAGCGCAGCGGACCCTGACCGGGGCCGTTGAGCTGCAGGCCGCCCGGGGCGTAGATCTGCACGTTGTCGTCGGCGTCGTTGCCCACCCCAATTTGCAGCGCAGTGTTGCTGCCGGCCTCGGTGATGTGGCGAATCCAGGCGGTGTCGCCAAAGGCGTCCGCGGGCCAGTTGAGACCAAAGTTGCGGTTGACCACCAGGTTCTGGCCAAAGGTCGCCGTGTTGCGCACGTCGAGGAAGCGCCCGACCCGCAGGTCTCGCGCCGTGCGCAGATCGCCTGAGCCGACGACGTCGACCCCGCCCGTCGCCGCGAGGCGCAGGTTGTCGTTGGCGTCATTGCCGATGCCGATCTCGAGCGCGGCGTTCTCGCCCGCTTCGGCGAAGTAGCGCATCCAGGCCAGATCGCCGCCGCCGCCGCCCGGGTTGCCCGGCCAGATGATGCCGTTCGCGGCGTTGCCAGCGGTGGGCTGAATTACGCCGTTCGTCGTCGTGATGTTGCCGTTGAAGAGGCCCGGGCCGTTGACCCGCAGGGCGCCGCGGCGCACCTCGAAGTCGAGCGCGGAGCCGCTGTGCCAGGCGTCGGGGCCACCCCCGGCCGACGCGTCCTCTACGAAGAGGGTCCCGGCGCCGTCAAACCGCATGCCGGCGTGCTTGGTGCCGAAGTTGAGGAACTGCAGGCCGGTCTCGAAGTCTCTGTTGCCAACGCGGGCGTGGCTGCCGCGCACCCAAAGCTGGCTGGTCATATCGGCCAAGCTGGCGAAGGGCAGGTTGCGGCGCAGGAAGGCGTCGGAGTTGTGGCCGTCGAGGGTGTCGGCGCTCAGGCCTGAGCCGGGGCCATCGACCTGCACGACCTTGGCGAGCACCTGCGGAGGCGTATCGGGGCTGCCGTCACCGCCAGCGGGGCCCTGTGCGCCGACGGGGCCAGCCGGGCCGCCGTTGCCAACGGCCCCTTGAGGACCCGCGTTGCCCAGCGGGCCCTGCGGGCCGCGTGCGCCGGGCACACCTTGCGGCCCTTGAAGGCCAGCGGGATCACCGACCCACTGCCCCCGGTCGTTGATGACCGGCGCGCCGCCGATGGCCACGCCGCCGAGGTCGACCACCGTCCCGACCTGCAGCGCACCCGCGACGATCGCGAAGGGCACTGAGGCCAGCTTGGTACGCGGCGTGAGCTCCGCGCCCCCGTTGACGCGGACACCCAAGAACTGCGCGCTGAGCAGCGTCGGCGCGTCCAGCCCCAGGATCGAGCCGAGCTCGACGGCGTAGTAGCCCTCGAACAGCGGCACGTTGCGGTGATCTTCTGCCCAGACGGGCACGCCGCCCGCGACCACGCTGTAGAGCGCGAACTGCAGCCGGACCGGCCCGTCGATCGCCCGGTTGGCGTTGTCGAGCAGCAGGCCTTCTTGGAAGATCGTGTCGGGAATCTGTGCCTGGGCGCTGCTCGTCCACGCGATGAGGCCGATCGCTGCGATCAGAAGCCATCTGCTTCGTCGGGCGCCACGCAACACAGCCGAGACAACAGCAGATGCTGTGCGCCCTCGTCTACGTCGCGATATTCGGCTCGAATTCATCGCCATGCCGAGTTCCTCCTGGGTCCCCCGACCCCTGTGCGTACGTCCCTACAGCCCAGCGAAAAGGCTAGCATAGGCGGCACGACCGATCATAATATTCCAATCTGACTGAACATCCGGTTGATACCTTGCCCCGCCCGATCTGATACTGCGAATGACAGCTTCAACTTCGGGGGAACAGATGCCGTTCAATCTTCGTCGATCGTCCTTTGCGTGCATGTTCGCGCTGGGCCTGATGCTGGGCGCGTGCGACGACGGCACGGGCGACCCCGCGGGGACTGACATGGGCGGCGACGCGAGCGGCAAGGTCGACGCTGGCAACACGTGTGTCACATCGGACAATTGCATCGCAGGGGCCATCTGTCGCGCCGGGCAGTGCGTCCTGCGCGACGTGGGCGATTGCCGAACAACAGAAGACTGCGCGGGCGCTCAGGCTTGTAATGAGGCGGCTGCGTTGTGCGAAGAGCCGCAGGTGTGTGGCGCCGACGTCGACTGCCTCAATGAACGGTACTGCAACGCTGGGCTGTGCTCAGACGCCTGCGTAGGCGACGCAGAGTGCCCCGCGGGCACCTGTGCCAACGGGCGCTGCACCGGCGCGATGCCCGAGTGCACCACCGACGACGAATGCGGCGATCGCGTTTGTCGCGACAGCGCGTGCGTCGACCCCGAAGGCTGCGACAATGACGACGCCTGCCCCGGTGAGCAGGCCTGTGTCGACAACGGCTGCCGCGAGGCCCAGCCCTGCTTGGGTGATGGCGGCTGCTTCGACGGCCGCGTCTGCGTCGACGACGCATGCCAGGAGGCCTGCACGCCCCAGAGTTGCCTGGGCAACGACGTCTGCGGCGGCGATGGGCGCTGCGCCCCGGTCGAGTGCATGAGCCCCGCCGACTGCCCCGAAGGCTGGGCGTGTCAGCAATCGGTCTGCTTGCCCGAAGAGCCAGTCGGCTGCGCCGAAGATGATGATTGCCCCGGCGGCCAGACCTGCGCCCCGGCCGATCGCCTCTGCGTCGACGCGGTCGTGTGCGTCGATGACATCGACTGCATCGGCAGCCGCGGCTGCGTCAACGGTGGCTGCGCAGACTCATGTGAAGGCGGCGTGGGCTGCGACGACGGGTTCTCCTGCGAAGGCGACTTGTGTCTGCCGTCACAGATGGGCCCCAACTGCGAAGACGACGCGGAGTGCATCGCCCCGCTGATCTGCGCGCGCGGCGCGTGTGTGATGGCCATGCAGGGCTGCGTGGACGATGACGGATGCGGCGGCGCGCAGCTTTGCGACGCGGGCAGCTGCTTTGAGCCCGCGGTCTGCGCCGACCCGAGCGATTGCTTTGACGGCCGCACCTGCGACAACGGCGCCTGCATCTCGGCCTGCCGCGATGACAATGAGTGCGAGGGCATCCAGGTGTGCACCGCCGACGGCCTCTGCCGCCTGCCCGACCTGCCGATGCCCGACTGCCAGGACGACCGCGACTGCGAAGGCGCTCAGTTCTGCGGCGGTGACGGCACCTGTCGCGAGCCCGTGATCTGCGGCGGCGCCATCGACTGCCTGGGCGAGCGGCTGTGCGATGAAGGCATCTGCGTGAACCCCTGCGTTGAAGACGACGAATGCGGCGCAGATGCCCGCTGCGTGGCCGGCCTGTGTATCGATTTGGAAGGCTGCGCCGATGATGACGGCTGCCCCGGCGGCCAGACCTGCGACGGCCGCGTCTGCGTTGAGGCGCTCGTCTGCGGTGGCGACCTCGACTGCCTGGGCGATCGGCTGTGCGTCGACGCGGCGTGCGTCGACCCCTGCCGGCTCAATGAAGAGTGCGGCGCCGATCAGGTGTGCCAGGCCGGGCGCTGCTTCGACGCGCCTGACTGCATCGACAGCGTCGAATGCGACGGCAACCAGCTGTGCCAGGGCGGCCGATGCGCCGAGTCCGCGTTCTGCGGCGAAGACCTCGACTGCGTCGGCGAGCGCATCTGTGAAGGCGGCGTCTGCCTGGAAGGCTGCGTAGACCAGAACGAGCCCGGTGACGGCGGCTGCGAGGGCGGGTTCATCTGCGCAGACAACCGCTGCGTGGACCCCGACGCCTGCGGCGATGACAACGATTGCGCAGGGGGCAACATCTGCGTCGACGGCTTCTGCGAGGACCCCTTCGAGCCCATGTGCGTCGACGACTTCGGCTGCCCGCCCGAGAGCCAATGCCAGGCCGGCGCATGCGTGCCGCGCGAGGGCTGCGTTATGGATAATGACTGCGCCGTCGGCGAGGTCTGCGGCTTTGGCGCCTGCATGCCGATGATGGGCGGCGATATGTGCGTCGACGACGGCGACTGCCCGGGCAACCAGACCTGCTCGATCGGCGCCTGTGTCGAACCGTTCTTCTGCGACGACAACCTCGATTGCGTCGCCGATCGCTACTGCGGTGGCGGCACCTGCCTCGATCCCTGCGCCGACGAGAACGACTGCCTGCCCGGCGAAGCCTGCGGCGCCAACAGCGAGTGCCAGCCGGCCGAGGCCGAGTGCGTCGATCGCGACGGCTGCGCGGATGGCGCCCCGTGCGTGGATGGCTTCTGCGGCGAGACGGGGTTTTGCGATGGCGACGATCAATGCGCCGACGCGCGGGCCTGCTTCGACGGCGTCTGCGACGACGCCTGCGCGGCCCCCGCCGATTGTGCAGAGGGCTTCGACTGCGCCGGGCGGCGGTGCGTGCCGCCGGTCGAGTGCGTGGCCGATGGCGACTGCTCCGGTCAGCAGACCTGCAACAACGGGCAATGCGTCGAGCCGTTCCTCTGCGCCGATGACCTGGACTGCCGCGACGAGCGCTATTGCAATAACGAGTTCTGCACCGAGCCCTGCCTCAACCCAGCCGAGTGCGGGCCCGGTGAGATCTGTGACGCCGGCCGCTGCGTATTCGACGGCGACTTCTGCGCGGTGCGCGCCGACTGCCCGGGCGGCGAGCCGTGTGTGGGCGGCGTCTGTGGCGAGCCCGACATCTGCAACGACGACGATGAGTGCCGAGAGGGCCGCGCCTGTATCCAAGGCGCCTGTGACGACGGCTGCGCGAACGACGACGACTGCCCCGGCGCCGACATCTGCGACGCCGGTCGCTGCGCGCCGCCCGCGGCCAATTGCATGAACGACGCGGGCTGCCCCGGCGACCAGGAGTGCTCCTTCGGCGAGTGCGTCGAGCCCTTCGTCTGCGCTGAGAACATCGACTGCTTCGGCGATCGCGGCTGCAACAACGGCGCATGCGACGACACCTGCGACCAGCCGGCCGACTGCGCGAACGACCTGACCTGCGGCGCGGATGGCTTCTGTATCTTCGCGGAGTGCAACGCCGACGTGGACTGCCTGCCGTCGGAGCGCTGCGAAGACCAGGCCTGCTTGGAAGGCGCGCGCTGTATGGGTGACGTCGACTGTGGCGGTGACATCTGCATCGGCGGCGCCTGCCAGATCGGGTGCCGTGCCGACGTGGACTGCCCCGGCGACGATCGCTGCGCGAACAACCAATGCGTGCCCGCCGAAGGCTGCGCCGACGACGCCGCGTGTGACGCCGGGCGCATCTGCGAAGCCGGGGTGTGCGACGTCGGGTGTCGCGACGACGCGCAGTGCCCGGGCCTGCAGACCTGCGACGGCCAGAACCAATGCGTCAGCGCCCCGATGTGCAACGGCGACCTCGACTGCGTCGACCCGCAGCGCTGCGTGGGGGGCATCTGCGACTTGCCGCCCCAGGCGTGCGCGAACGACGATGAGTGCGCGTTCGGTCAGGCCTGCATCAACGACGTCTGCGCGCCCGTCGAGTGTCGCGAAGACGTCGACTGCGGCGTTGGCTTTCGCTGCGAGGCCAACGCCTGCGTCGGCGGCGACGGCCAATGCGCGGACGCGTTCGACTGCTTACCGGGCGAGGCCTGCGTGGCCAACGAATGCGTCAACGGTGCCTGCGCCGAGGCCCCGACGATCAACCCGCGACAGCAGCAGGCCGGCGAATTGGTGGCAAATGAGGTCAACTTTGCGCTGGCCTGCGATCCGGCCAACGCCGGCTTCGCGCCCGACGCCGCCTTCCGCTTCACCTTGGCGGGTGCCACCGAGGTGCGCGCGGTAATCGCGGGCGTCGACGGCTTCGTCTACATCACTGAGGGATGCGGCAGCAACGCGCCGGTGGCGGCCTGTGGCGCCAACCTGGGCTTCGTCAACCTGCCAGCCGGCGACTACAGCTTCGTCGTCGAAGCCGCCGGCGGCGCAGCGGGCAACTTCACGATCCTGTACGAGACGCGATGAGCACCGTGACGGCGCCACAGCTGTCCTTGACCACCGCGACGCCCTTGGCCATGGGCGAACCCAGCGCCGAGCGCTGCCCGGCCTTTTAGTCGACCGTGGGCGCCGGTGCACCCATCGGTGCACCCATCGGTGGGCACTTCGGGCCGTTGCACATTTCAGAGGGGATGAAGTTCGCGTCAGACCTTGGAATCAGAACACCCGGATCGAGACCGCCTTCTTCACGTCGAACTTCCAGGGCTGCACCAGCACTGCTTTGATGGTCCACTGCAGCGGGGTGGGGTCCTGGCCGCGGATCATGCGCGCCAGGTGCGCCACGCCGGCCAGCTCTTGCGGCACGTCGACGCGGGGCACGCGCATCTCGAACTCGTACTCCTCGCCCGCCTCGTAGGTGCCCTCCCCCGCCACCTCCAGCTCGGTCTCGAAGATGGTCTCGACGGTGTTGACCATGCGCTCATGGCCCTGCGGATCGCGGCGACGCTCTCGACGCCGTTGGGTCGCGGTCAGGCGGACGACCAGCTTCGACGCCTGCACCGACTCCTTGAGGCGCAGCACGATTTGGCCGTTGAGCCAATCGCCCGCGTCGAAGTCATGCTGTTCGAGGTGCAGGTCGAGTTTACCGACGCCGAGTCCCAGAAAGCCCATAGACGCGCCCTTCGTGTGGGTGAGGTGCTGCGTGATTTGTAGCAGGGATCAGCGACGGCGTCGTCGTCTGACCCCGATCAGCAGCGCCAGCGTCCAAATCCCAGACGCGTCTGAACTGGCAGGTGCGTCCGAACCGGGCGCCTGCGTGCATCCCCCGTCGGCGCCCGCGGCCCGATCCACGAAGCTGCCGGCGATCGGACCGCCGTCGGAGCGCGGATCCCCTTGAGCGTCACGCCCATCGTCGGCCGGCGTCGCGCCATCTCTGGCTGCCGCATCCGCTGCGCGCCCGGCGTCGGCGCTGATCCCCGCGTCGGGCGCTGGGTCCATCCCCATATCCACCGGCAGCTCGGGCGGCGGCTGGGCCGGGCGAGCCACCAGGCGCAGGGTGCCAAACTCGGCAGGGCGCTTGTCGCCACCGATGCCCGTCGTCCACTCCAGCCAGCCTTCGCGCGCACGGTCATCGCGCTCGTTGACCAGGAACGACGCGGCCAGAGTGCGGCCGGCGCGCAGGCCTCGCAGCGGCACCCGAAACTCATAGACCGTGCGATCGCCATCGCGTCGAACCACGCCCAAGGCGGCCCGCTCGCCATGCTCGATGCGCATCACGCTCTGCCCGCTGCTCAACGCGATCGTCCACTCTGAGTCGTCGTCGTCGTAGCCCACGCCCGGCCGGCCATCGCGATCGACGTCGATGGCCATCTGCATCGAGTCGGCCTGCCACAAGGTCAGCGCGGCCTCGGCGTTCTGGTGGCGATCGTCGCGCACATCGACGGCCAGCCAGAGCGCCGCCTCACTCCAGGCCGCGCACGCCCGCGCCGAGAAATCTCCGGCGGCGGGGCGCGGCTCTGCGTCCACCGCGACCCAAGAATCGAGGATCACGCAGCCGTCGGCGTCCCAGTCGTCGAGCACCCCATCGGGCAGGCCGGCGTCGCGTTGGGGCGCCTCGATCAGCACGGACGGCGGGGGCTCGATGGGACCCGGATCGATTGGGTCCTGCCAATCTGGGCCAGCGAGGGTGTCGCGCAGCCAGGCGAAGGCGGGCTTGATGATGAAGTTGTCGGCCCAGGTGCCATCGGGGTCCGCGGTGCGCCGCAGCAAACCAAAGCCATCGATCGGGCAGCCGGGCTGGGTCGGGCCGCAGTCTGCGATCTCGTAGAAGAACGAATGCGTCCACCACGGCGTGCGCCGCTGCAGGGCCAGGACGCTCTCGACCGTGAGCCGCTGCCATTCGAGCTGTTCGTCGTCGTCGAAAGGCTGGGTCTGGTAGCCCACCTCGGTCATCCACACGTCGCCGTCCCAGCCCGCGTCATCGAGCACCTGGCGCAGGCCCGGCTTGTAGAAGCAGATCGCGTCGGCGCGGATGTCGATGGCGTGCTCGAAGTCGTCGCAGGCCCAGAGCGCCCCACCCACGCCGGGCACCCGCGCATAGCTGTGGTGAGCGATGATGTCGAAGGCGTCGGGGGCGCCGCGCAATACCTCAGCGAGGTAGGGCTGCCAGCCCGAGAGCCCCGCAAGATCAGGCCCCAACACCTGACACGCCGGGCAGGCGGCGCGCACGGCAGCGGCGCCGGGTCGCACGATCGAGTCGATGTACTCGGCGGTGCTGCCCTCGAAGAAGTGCTCGAGGTTTGGCTCGTTCCAGATGCCGTAGTGCTGCACCCGATCGCGATAGCGCTCGACGGTGGCGCGCACATAGGCCGCGTAGGTCCCCGGCCGCGGGGTGTCGTTGAGCGTGCTGTCGTCGCCGCCGCCGGTCGCCGCCCAGGCCGGGGTGTACGCGATGGTCATGTAGATCCGCAGCCCCCGCCGAGCCGCGCCGTTGACGACGCGATCGAGGGCCGCCCAGTCGCGCTGCCCCTCGGCGAGCTCGACCGACCACCAGTTGTTGTCGACGCGCACCCAGCCGACGCCGAGCGCCGCCGTCGCGTCGAGGGCGTCGTCAGAGGCGAGGTGCACGTTCATGCCCAGCGCGTTGGGGCGATCCTGGGCGTGCGCCGCAGACAAGGCGCACAGCAGCGTCAAGCACAGCAGCGTCGGGCAAAACGGCGTCGGGCGAAGAGGTGTAGAGCGCATGTCTGCACTGTGCCGGTTGCCAAACGACCGAATCCAGAGCTTTGATGCGGCATGCACGTTGCCGCTAATGAAGACTCCCTCTGGCCGGGCCAACTGCTCGACGGGGCCTATGCCATCGAGGCCGAGGTCGTGCGCGGCGGTATGGGCCGCGTATATCGCGCCCGTGATGTCGACCTCGACCGCCTCGTCGCGGTCAAGGTCATGCCCGGTACGCAGACCCATGACCTCGCGCTCGTCGAGCAGTTTCGCCGTGAGGCGCGTGGGTTGGCCAGCCTGTCGCACCCCAACGTGGTCGCCGTCTTCGATGTTGCGCGCAAAGGCGTGCACCCCTACATCGTCATGCGCTGGATCAAAGGCCAGACGCTCAACGCCGAGATCGGCCCGCCGATGCCCAGCCCGCGGGTCTTGCGCATCGCCGAGCAGATCGCGGCGGGCCTGACCCACGCCCATCAGCGCGGGCTCTCACACCTCGACATCAAGCCCGCCAACGTGATGATCGACGCTGGCGATCATGTCACGGTGATCGACTTCGGGCTGGGTTTGATGGCCGCCGACGCCCGCCCGAACGTTCAGGGCACCGCCGCGTTCATGGCGCCCGAGCAGCTGACGCCGGGCGCGCGGCTGGGTCCGACAGCCGACGTCTACGCTGTGGGCGCGCTCATCTATACGCTCCGGGTGGGTGCCCCGCCGTTTGAGGGCTCCTCAGCGGTCGACATCTGCCAGCAGCACCTCAACGCGCCACCGCCGTCGATCGTCGGCGAGCCCGCGCTGACCCAGATCGTGCACCACGCCATGGCGAAGGATCCCGACATGCGGCCCAGCATGCAGGCGTTGGGGCGGGCGCTGCGCAACCTGCAGCCGTCCGAGCGCCGCGTCGGGCGGGTCTTGGTAAATCGCGCGTTGGCCGCTGACCCCCCGCCATCATACGTGTCTGATGTGTCGTGGACGGGGTGCTTCATCACCACCGCGAATCCGCCCCCAGTCGGCACCCGCGTGACCCTGTTTCATCCCATCATCGACGCCGGCGGGCATGTGCTCGCGGGCATCGCCGAGGTGCATCGGCGGCGACCTGACGGAATGGGTCTCAAGTATCTGCGGCTGTCCGAGGTGGGCTACGCGGCCATCTCGGCGGTGCTCGACAAGACCGCTCCCCCCAAGCCCTAGCGGTCGTCGCATCAGCGGTCGTGCGGCGCGCAGCGCATTCAAGCCCACCCGCTCTCGCCCAAGGGAGCGCGGTGCCGCCGCAGGGCGTCGAGCAGATCGACCGCGTCCTCGATGGCCTGCGGGCTGCCGGTGTTCGCCGGGGCGACCCACGCGGCGAACATGACGGCGGGCGCGCCCAGGTCGACCGACGCGGTGGGCTCGGCATCACAGCCGCCGACGAGAAAAGACACGACCGATATGAGGCGACGCCGAGCCATGAGGGGGACGCTACTTCTTGTCGAGGCTCGTATCGACCTTGCCGTTGGCCGGCATGACCATGCGTGACTCGTCGAAGACCGCGCCGTGCTTGACCTTGCTGACGGTCGCCAGCGTGACGAACGCGCCGCGCTCGCCGGCCGGGAAGGTGTAGGTGCGGTGGGTGCGCGCCAGCGTGAGCGGGCCGGCAGCCTTGAGGTCTTCGTAGACCAGCAGCTTCTCAGGCGTGTGGACCATGCCGGGCTTCATGAACGGCTTGTAGGTGACGACGTAGCGCAGGGCCAGCATGCGGCCGTCATCCTTGGCGAAGTAGGCGTAGTAGAAGTCGTCGGGCGCGTCGCCCACGTCGGCGCCAAACGTCACCTTGATGACATCGGCGGGCGGCAAGCCGGCGGCCTTGGGGCTGTCGGACACGACCTTCAGGATCACGCCCGGATCGCTGAGCACGAAGGGCATCGCCACGAAGTAATACGGCGTCAGCGCCCAGAACCGCGGGGCCGCCTTGCTCGGATCGAAGGTCGACCAGGCCTGGGTGCCGTCCCAGCCAATCTGGCCCTGAACCGGCGCCGTCATGTCGTGATAGGCCCGCGACGTCAGCAGATCGATCGTCTGCAACGAGGTGCGGCTGGGCTGGTCGCCTTGCGGGTCATAGTCGTAGTGCAACCGCAGCGCCTTGCCGACGAACCATGCGTCGAGCCCGCCGTGGCGTTGGGTGCCGCGCAGCACGATCTTGCCGGCGGGCGAGGCTTGCAGGCGCGCCTTGGCAGCCGTGGCGCGATCGGTGGCGGCACGATCGGCGGCCGGAGCGGCCTGGGCCAAGGTGGGGGCAAGGAGGGCGAAACACAGCACGAAGCAACGCAAGGGATCTCCAGACAAGTGGCGCAGTGGGTTGATGATCAGCAGCCCTCGTCGATGACGCCGTCGCAGTCGTCGTCAATGGCGTTGCAGGCCTCGGTCAGGCCCGGCGCGCGGGCTGGATCCGCATCGTCGCAGTCTTCCCCACAGCCGCTCGCGCCGTCGCCATCGACGTCGGTCGCGGTGTCGCAGAGCGGCTCGCAGATCGTACCGTGTTCGGATGCGCAGCGGGCGTCATTCCACTCCGGCGCGTCTTCCCAAAAGTGCACACAGTCTTCGCTGCGTCCGCCGTCGTTCGGCTCGCCGCGGCGCCACGACCCGAACTCGACGCGCCGATTGTCGAGGGTGCGGTAGGCCCCCTCTTCGGCGCGATCGCTCAGGCCGATCCACCAGCGCTGAACGGCGCGGCTGCGGGCCGTCTGCCAGACCCAGGCGTTCTCGGCGGGGCTGTCCACCTCGACCAGCGCCAGGCCCTCCTCCGCGCATGCGGCCAGCGCGGCGTCGTAGGTCACCGGGGCCGGGCAGAATCGGTAGGCGCGTCCACCACGCGCCAGGGTGCTGCAGCCGCAGCCTTCATCGGCCAGCCCGTCGCAGTCCTGATCGATGCCGTCGTCGCACAGGTCTTCGGCGTCTGGGTTTCGTTCGGGATCGGTGTCGTCGCAGTCGGCCGTGCACGCGTCGGCGCCGTCGCCATCTGCGTCCGCGGCTTCGCAGGGCAGCTCGCAGATGACCGCGCGCGCGCCGTCGCAGGTGGTGTCGTTCCACCGCGCGTCGCCTCGAAAGTGGGTGCAGTCCTCGCCGTCGCCGTAGTCGTTCGGCTCGCCCCCAGCCCAGGCGTTGTAGGCCTCGTCTGAGGTGCCATCGGCCCAAACGAAGGCGCCCTCGGTCTCGCGGTCGGTCAGGCCGATCCAGAAGTCCTCGGCCGCCACGCCGCGTGCCGTGCGGTGCAGCCAGCTGTTTTCATTGGCAGAGTCGATCTTGACCGGCACCGCGTTGACGGACTCGCAGATCGACTCGGCGATGCGATAGGTCGTGCGGCGAGTGCAGACCAGGTAGCGCGCGTCGGCCCGGCCAATGGGGGTGCAGATCGGGCAGCTCAACCCGTCGTCGGGCACGCCGTTGCAGTCCTCGTCGATGCCGTTGCCGCAGGTGTCGCGGGCGCCGCTGTGGATGCGCGGATCGTCGGGCGCGCAATCGGCAGCGCAGCGCACGCCGTCGCCATCGGGATCGCCCTCGGTGCGCAGGCACTCGGCCAAGGTGCCCAGCTGTTCGCTGCGCGTGATGAGGAACGCGGCGATGCCGGCCACCTCGCGATCGAAGTCCTGCGCGCTCCAATAGCTCTGGGGATCCGTCGCGACGAACGGGCGCAGCAACGCGGCCGTCTGCGCCAGCTCGGCCACCCAGTCGACCTGGGCCAGGCGCTCGGTGATGTCGATGAGCGCGGCCTCGTAGCGATCGCGGCAGTCGGGCTCGGCGCGGCAGATGTTCCACAGCAGCGTGTTGCCGCCGTACAGGTCAACCGCGCTGCGCAGCGCCCGATCGAGGCCGTCGGGGATCACGTGCAGCTGCCCGTCCTGGTTGAAGTGCACCCGCATCAGGCTGCGGCCGGGGCCATAGCCCTCGACGTTGCCGATCCAGGCCTCGGCGGCGAGCACCCGCACCGTCGCGTCCCAATCGAGCACCGTGTTGGCGCGCTCATACGCGCTGATCGCGTCGGTCGCGACCAGCTGCTCAGCCGCCCAGCGCAGGTCGCGTCGATCGTCGATCGGGCCGGTGATCGCGCTGAAGTTCAACACGTTATTGGCCACGAAGTCGGTTTGATTGCCGCGGTAGACATGCCATGTCGAGGCGAAGTGGGTGTCGAGCACCGACGGCAGCAGCGGCTCCTCGAACACATGCAGGCCCAGCGGCTTGTCGGCAACAGCCAGCGCGGCGAAGCCCACGCGGGGCACCCAGACGCCCGCCTGTCGCAGCATGCGCGACGCCAGCCACCGGGTCAGGACCGCCGGATCGACCAGGCCGCCGTCGATCTCCAAACCACCCAGCCCCGACAAAGCTGCGCGCACGCGCCAGCCGCTCTTCTGATCAAAGCGCCGGCGGCGCCCATTCGACCCGAAGACCTGGACCCGCGCGGGCAAACCATCTTGGCCATCAACCACGAACGAGGCGTCGACCTCGCGGCGGCTCTCCCGATACAGGGCGGTCGCCGACGCCTCAGTGAGATCGATGCGCAGCACGTGCACCGCGACCGGCTCGAAGAGCGACCCGTCGGGGGCCCAGATGAGGTTGGGGGCGCTGGGCGTGGGCTGGGTGCGCTGCCAGGCCCCGTCGCCGTCGGGCAGGCGCCCATGCGAGGCGGCGGGCACATCGAGAGGCGGCGCGATTTGATCGACCTCGGCCCCAGTGGCATCGACCAGCCGCGCAGCGCTGACGCCGCAGTAGACCGGCATCTCGAACACCGCGAACGGATCCGCCATGCCCTCGAGGGCGAGCGTCCGCTGCCCCGCGACCAGCGACCACCCCATCAGATCGACCGCGCCGTCGGGCGCGAAGATCTCGACCTGTGCCGCGTCACCGCACACGACCTCGTTGAGCACCGCGCGCCCGGGTGGCCCCGCGTCGACGATCGCAGCGGGCCCGGCGTCGCGCAGCCCGTCATCGGGCAGGGCGCCGTCGACGGGCGCGGCGTCGGCGACCACGGCATCTTCGAACTCGGCGTCGGCGACCGAGACGGCCGCGTCATCACAGCCGAAGGCGAGCGGTAGTATCAGGAAAGAAATCAAACGCATGCGGCGGAGGGTAGCGCGTGCGCCGCGAGAATTGCTCCCTCTCTTCGAGGCTGTTAGCCTGAGCGTCTTGAATTTCTAGCACTTCGAGGATTGGTGATCTACGAGCGATCCTGCGGCATTATCCCCTTCCGACGCCGGGAGGGGGCGGTGGAATACCTGCTGCTGCATTCCAATATGGTGCGCAACCCCGATGCGGCCTGGGAGTTTCCCAAGGGCAGCGTCGAGCCCGGTGAGCAAGAGACGCAGACCGCCCTGCGCGAGCTGAACGAAGAGTCGGGCATCGACCACATCGATCTGCTCCCCGACTTCCGCGATCAGGTCAACTACCAGTACCGACGCGGCGGGCGCGACATCGAGAAGATCGTCATCTTCTTCACCGGCGAGGTCCACGACTGGTCGCAGGTGCCCGAAAATCCGCCCACGCACGAGCACAGTTGGCATCCCCGAGAGAAGCGCTGGTTCGTCTGGGCCACCGAGCGCGAGGCCGAGCAGCGCCTGTTTCATCCGGGCATGCGCCAGCTTCTCTCCCGCGCGTCTTTCTTCCTCTACGCCTACGATCGTCAGCGCCAACGCTCACGCTGAGCCGGCCCGCGCCACTGAGTTGTGGCGGTGATGCCTCCGGCCAGCGAAGATGCGGCCAGGGGGTAGAATGCACTTGCGAACACTCAACATAAGATTCCTGTCTTTGAGCCTCGTGCTCGGCCTGTTGGGCTGCGCCGACGCGCCAGAGTCCAACGCCACCGACGCCCGCGTGCTCGACGCCGCGGTCGATGCGCGCGTCATCGCGCAGCCGACGGTCGACATGGCGCGCGGCGACGCGTCGGTGCCCGACGGGGGGGCACCGACTGACGGCGACGTGGCAGCGGACGCCACGGTGCCCGACGCCGCGCCACCCGCCGCCCAATGCGCCGACGGGCTCGACAACGACGGCGATGGCCGGGTCGACCTGGACGACCGAGGCTGCAGCGACGCGGCTGACGATGATGAGGGCGACGAGATCTTCCTGCCGGAGTGCGCCGACGCCGAAGACAACGACGTCGACGGGCTGATCGACACCTTCGATCCCGACTGCTCCAGCGCGGCCGACCCCCGCGAGCGGGGCGAGAACGTCACGACGGCCTGCAATAATGGCCTGGACGACGACGACGACGGCGCGGTGGACTTCCCCGAAGACACCGGCTGCTCGGGCGTCGGTGACGACGACGAGACCAGCCCCCAACAGCCCCCGCGCTGCGCCAACGACGCCGACGACGATGACGACGGCCTCACCGACTGGCCAGCCGATCCCGGCTGCGCGGGGCGGGGCGATGGCGACGAGGCCGACCCACCGCGTCTGCCCGCCTGCGCCAACGGCGTTGATGATGACGGCGACGGCGCGGTGGATTGGCCCGCCGACGCCGAGTGCGAGTCGGCCGCGAACTGGAGCGAAGAGGGCATCTGCGGCGTCGGCGTGCCGGTCGTCGATTTGACCGACGAGACCGAATGGCGCGGCGACCTGCTCAACGCGCCGGCCAACGCGGTCGGCAGCTGCGGCGGCGGCGCGGGCGGCGAGCGCGTCTTCGTCTACCGCGTCGAGCGCCCCCTCGAGCGCCTCACGTTCAGCACCATCAACGCTGAGACGGGCGCCCCGACGGTGCTCTACATTCGGCGCCG
This sequence comes from Bradymonadia bacterium, assembly GCA_051276005.1. GTDB lineage: Bacteria > Myxococcota_A > Bradymonadia > UBA7976 > UBA1532 > JBNMOZ01. The sequence goes on from JBNMOZ010000004.1 coordinate 18,965, forward strand.
CTGTGGATCGCCCGGCGACCTGCTCTGCGATCGCGGCACGGCTCAACAGTTCGGCGTCTCAATGACCCTCGAGCAGCCCGCGCCCGGCCGCTACTACCTGTTCGTCGACACCGGCGCCCGCGACCAGCCCAGCGGCGCCGTGCACTTGACCATCGACGCCGAGATGACCCCCGCCTGTCGCGACGGCCTCGACAACGATGAAGACGGCTTGATCGACAACGCCGATCCAGGCTGCATCGAGCCCGATGGCGTCGACGAGGCCGATCCCGACGTCGCGCCCATCTGCGCCGATGGCCTCGACAACGACATGGACGGCCTGACCGATCACCCAGACGATCCCGAGTGCCGCTTCGCGGGCGGTGATCAAGAAGGGCGGCTGTGCGCCGAGGGCGTGCCGGTGCTCTTCGCGGGGCAGCGTGGCGGTATGTTCGACCTGCCCGTGCCCGTCGGCCAGGGCGCCGAGTCGCCCAGCTGCGAGCCGCTCATTGGCGGCGAGGTCGCCATTCAACTCACGCTCGAGGAGCCCTCGGACGTCACGATCCGCATGCTCGACGCCAACGGCATGCCCGTGCCCTCCGCGATGTACGTGCGCGCCGACTGCGAGGCCGCCGACAGTGAGGTGGCCTGCGCGCCCGGCATGGCCGACCAGCTGGTCGCCGAGGCCTTGCCCGCCGGCATCTGGTTCATCTTGCTCGAACAAGGCTTCGGCATTGAGCCCGGCCGGGTGGCCACCATCGACGTGCTGTCGGTCATCGGCGAGTGCAACGACGGCGTCGACAATGACAACGACGGGCTGATCGACCTCTTCGACATCGGCTGCGAACAGGGCCGCGACCAGAGCGAATTGGATCCGGCGGCCCTGCCCGACTGCGCCAACGGCATCGACGACGACCAAGACGGCCTGATCGACTATCCCGACGACAACGGCTGCGTCGCGGCCGGCGACGTGCGCGAGGGGGGCTGCGACGGCAACCCGCTGTGGGAGCCCGTGCGCTGCCAGACCAACGAGTGGGTCTGGAGCAACAACCGCCAGTTCATCACGCTCGAAGCCGCCTTCGCCAATCAAGCGCTCTACACCGGGTGCAGGCACGCGAATGATGACAACGACGACGGCTATTGCAGCCTCAGCGGCACCGGCTGGGTGTCAACGCAGAGCTTGCCGATGGCCAACTGCAACGCCAACTGGACGCATATTGGCGGCCGACATTCGGGCAACTGCGGCGGTCATGACGGCGACACGACGCGCCGGCTGGTGCTCGATGACGATGCCTGCTTCGACTACTGACTCGCGGCCAATCAGCGCCTGACCTGCCCCCTGCCAGCGCTGCGATTGGCCCACAACCCAACCCGCCCCCCGATACGACAAACTGACCGGCTGGCAGGTTCAGCCACTCATAAAAATTACATACATACTGGCCTATCTATCCGCCCCGAAAAGGCTTTCATCATTGACGGATGAGTAGACGTGGCGCCACCCTGCGAGGTTAGATTCAAAAAGGGGGGCACTTTATGCGCCAATTCTTCTGGCCAGTCGCGTGCGCGCTGGCTCTTTCGGGCTGTCCTGACGGGGGCGGTGGATCAGCCACCGCCGACCAGGGCACTGACTCGACGACCGGCAACGTTGATGCCGAGGTCGACATGATCTTCACCGGTCCCGACATGACCGGGCCGGGTCCCGACATGGCGGTGCCTGATACGGGGATGCCTGATCCCGACACGGGCATGCCTGATACGGGGATGCCTGATCCCGACACGGGCATGCCCGATCCCGACATGGGCATGCCCGATCCCGACATGGCCATGCCCGATCCCGACATGGCGCCTCGCGAATGCGAGCTGGGCCAAAGCCGCGACTGTCCGGGGGAATGTGCCGGCGGCCAGCAAGACTGCGGACCCGACGGCGACTGGGCTGAGTGCGTCTATCCCGAAGAGCTGTGCAACGGCGCCGACGACGACTGCGACGGCAACACCGACGAAGACTTCGCCGAGCTGGGCGCGGCCTGCATGGTGGGTGTGGGCGCCTGCACCGCAGCCGGTGAGAACATCTGCGACGCGGTCGGCGCGGGCATCGTCTGCAACGCGGTGCCCGGCATGCCCCAGGTCGAAGGCTGCGATGGCGTCGACAACGACTGCGACGCGCAGACCGACGAAGCCCTCATGGAGGTCTGCTACGACGGGCCCGACGGCACCCTCGGCGTGGGTGTTTGTGCGCAGGGCATGCGGACTTGTGAAGCCGGCGCGTTCGGCGCCTGCGTCAACGCCGTGCTCCCGGCCGACGAGGCCTGCGACGGCGCTGACAATGACTGCGACGGCGTGCTCGACGAGAGCATGGGCGGCGCGGCGCTGGTCGAAGGCTGCTACGACGGCCCGGCGGGCACCCAGGACGTGGGCGTCTGCCGCGGCGGCCAGCGCGCCTGCGTCGCCGGTGGCTTCGGCCCCTGTGAGGATCAGGCCCTGCCTGGCGTCGAGATCTGCGACCTGGTCGACAACGACTGCGACGGCGCGGCCGACAACACCCCGGGCGGCTGCCAGTGCCAGCCCGGCGAAGTCGGCGAATGCTACACGGGCCCCGACGGCACGGCCGGCGTCGGCGCATGCACCAACGGTAACCAGTTCTGTGACGCCGACGGACGTTTTGGCGCCTGTAACGACGAAAACGTGCCCCAGGCCGAGAGCTGTGACGCGGTCGACAATGACTGCGACGGCGAGGTCGACAACGACGTCGCCGGGGCTGGCGAAGACTGCAACGCCGGCGTGGGCGCCTGCCTGCGCGACGGCATGACGATCTGCGACGGCGAGCGTGGCGAAGTGGTGTGCAGCGCCGAACCCGGCGCGCCGGTCGACGAGGCCTGCAACGCCATCGACGACGACTGTGACGGCACCACCGACGAAGATACCGGCCTGGGCGACGCCTGCACGGTCGGGGTGGGCGCCTGCGCGGCCAATGGCGCGCAAATCTGTGACGACGCCGGCGGCGTCGTCTGTGACGCACAGCCGGGCGAAGCCCGCGCCGAGCAGTGCAACGGCATCGACGACGACTGCGACGGATCGACCGACGAGAGCCTCGGCCTGGGCGACGCCTGCGACATCGGCGTGGGCGCATGCAACCGCGAAGGCGCCCTGCGCTGCGCCGACAACGGCCAGGTTGAGTGCTCGGTCGTCGCCGGCCCCCCCGCGCCTGAGGCCTGCGATGGCCTCGACAACGACTGCGACAACCAGACCGACGAGGGCAACCCCGGCGGCGGTCAGGACTGCAACACCGGCCTCGACGGCATCTGCTCAGCCGGCGTGCGCATTTGCGCGGGCGGCGCCTTCAACTGCGACCAGCGCGCGTTCCCCGCGGCCGAGGTCTGTGACGGCCTCGACAATGACTGCAACGGCGATGTCGACGACGACGGCGACGGCCCGCTGCAGCGCGCCTGCTACGACGGCCCCGCGATCACCCAGGACGTGGGCCTGTGCCGCGGCGGTCAGTCGACCTGCGCCGGCGGCGAATTTGGTGACTGCGTCGGTCAGATCACCCCGCGCCCCGAGGTCTGCGACTCAGCCGACAACGACTGCAACGGTGACGTCGACGACCTGCCGGCCGGCATGTGCGTCTGCGAGGCGGGCGAGACCCGCGCGTGCTACAGCGGCGACGCGGGCACCCAGAATGTCGGCGTTTGCCGCGCGGGTCGCCAGACTTGCCAGGCGAACGGCCAGGGCTACGGCGGCTGCGAGGGCGAGGTGCTGCCCAGCGCCGAGGTGTGTGACGGCGACGACAACGACTGCAACGGCGATGTCGACGACGCCGCCGGCGTGGGCGTGCCCTGCGTCAGTGGCGAGGGCGAATGCCGCCGCGATGGCGGCCTGATCTGCGATGCCCGCACCGGCGATCTGGTCTGTGACGCGGCGCCCGGCGAAGCCCAGCCTGAGATTTGTGACGGCCTCGACAACGACTGCAACGGCAACCGCGACGACGTCGAAGGCCTGGGCGATCGCTGCACGAACGGCGGCGGTATCTGCCAGCGCGCCGGCAACCAGGTGTGCGACCTCAACATCCGTGAGCTGGTCTGCAACGCCGTGCCCGGCGAGCCTGAGGCCGAGGTGTGCGACGGCGCCGACAATGACTGCGACGAGTCAACCGACGAAGACTTGGCTGGTGTTGGACGTCGCTGCACCGCCGGTCAAGGCGCCTGCCTCGCTGCGGGCGAGACGATCTGTGCGGGCCGCGAAGGCATCCAATGCGGCGCTGAAGCGGGCGAGCCGACCCCCGAGGTCTGCGACCTGGTCGACAACGACTGCGACCAGCAGACCGACGAAGAGGCCGCGGGCGTGGGCGATGTCTGCGTCGTGGGCGAGGGCATCTGTGCGCGCGACGGCGTGCAGAGCTGCTCACCCAACGGCGGCGTCCAATGCGATGGCCAGGCAGGCGCGCCGGGCCTTGAACTGTGTGACGGCGAAGACAACGACTGCGATGGCGACACCGACGAGGCGCTCAACTGCGACGTCTTCCGCAGCTGCGCGCATGCCCTTCAGGGTGGCAACGTGGCCGATGGCATCTACGTCATCGACGCGGACGGCGAAGGCGACGCGGAGCCGCAGAGCATCTGGTGCGATCAGACCACCGATGGCGGCGGTTGGACCCTCGTGGGCAGCAGCCAGAACACCACACTCAACGACCAAAGCAGCGCATGGTACGCCGACTTGGTGACGCTCGCGCCGACGCGGGGCAACGACGGGATCTGGGACGGTTTGCGCCCGCTTGGCGAGCGCTTCGATGTGCGTTTCACCTGCCGCGCAGCGGTGGCCGGCGCAGACCAGCCCTTCGATGTCGACCTGAGCTTCTACGACACGCCCTGGTACACCGAGTTCACCACCGGCACCGACGCAGAGTCCTGCTTCAGCGAGAACACCGGCTATCAAGACGACTCACCCGTGCCCGCACGGCGCGACAACCTTGGCGTCCGCTTCCGCCGTCGCGGCGACCTGTATGACGCCAGCGGCTACCTTGAGGGCGAAGACTCCTGCAGCGATGTGGGCGACTTCACCGTCGACTTCGACAACCGTGGCATGGACGCCGACGAGGACGATGGCACCGACTGGGGCGAAGACGACACCAGCCGCAAGTGTGGCGCCCGCGGCTTGGCCGGCGGGCAGTGGTTCGTCTGGGCGCGTGAGCGTCCGCGCGTCGCAGTGGTCGGTCTCAGCCTGGCGGTGACCACCGTGCTGCACGACGCCGGCATTCTGGCCGATCGACTCGCCTACGACCCCGCGCTGCCCGGCCAGCTCACCCATGAGAACTACGACACCATCGTGATCGGCCGCTATGCGGGCAGCTGGCCCCGCATGACCCAGGATCTCAAAGAGGCCCTCGACGTCTTCGGCCGTGACGGCGGCAACATCGTCACCGAATGGGAAGGCGCGTCGATCTTCATGTCGGTCTATGACGGCACCTACCGCTATCGCAATGGCGCACCCCAGCAGCTCGGTTGGTTCGGCGGGCGCATCGGCGCGGGTGGCAGCCGAGGGGGCAATACGCCCATCACGCCGACCGTGCCTGGCGACCCGATCTTCGGTGGCGTGCCCAACCCGATTCAGGCGGGCGGCGCGACGGACTTCTTCTTCACCCTGGCTGATGTTGGCGGCGTGGAGTTCCCCGTCACCCTCGAAACCGAAACCCTGGCGACGTTCGCAGGCAACGGCACGGCCGCCTTCCCAGATGGCGAACTCGGCGCCATAGAGCGCGGGCGCTACTGCGGCGGCCATATGCTCTTCGCGTCGTTCGATTGGCAGGATGACCCTGACAACGCGGGCTTCGGTGCGTTGATCCCCAACTTGGTCAACGCCGCCAACGCACCGCCGCCCGCAGACATCGCAGAGGCCTGCAAGGCGCCGACGCGAAGCACCCAGATGGTGTGCGGCAACAGCAACCGCGACGTCACCGACTTCGGCCTCACGAGCCGCGTGGTCAACAGCTGCGTGCCGAACGGCGACGTTCAGGTCATGTGGGTCACGCGCTCCGGCGCAGATCAAATCGACGGCGCACAAGCACGCACCTACCTCAACGGCGGTGGCATCATCGTGGGCGAGTTCAGCACCAGCGATGAGCTCTATAACTCGATCTTCTTCGGCAACGTCGTGCAGGGCGATCGGTTTGGGGCCTGCCGGGACAACATGATGCCGCAGGTGCAGTTCACGGGTTCCGACGGCTTCTGGCAAGACAACCTGTTCGAGCCCATCGGTCAGTCAGGCTGCGGGCACGACCTCACCGCCTTCCCCAACCTGGTGCGCCTGGGCGGCTGGACCCCCGAGACCACGCAGCTCGCCTATCGCGATCAGGGCCGAGGTCGGGTGTGGTTCGTCGAGGCCGACTGGCAAGATGACGACGCCGGCTTCAACGACGCGTCCAGGGGGCTGATGCGCTACATGGCGACCCACGCCGCCGGCGGAAACAGCGGGCGCGGCGCGGTCTTCAACGGGGTGCGCGAGGACCAGAACATCAACGAGTACCTGCAGCGTGGCTTCCGCCCGTGCCTGCGCACGCCCTACAACTCCGTCGACGTCGAGCTCGAAGACGTCCAGGAGGCGTGTCACGGCGACGTGCTGATGATGGCCTGCCGCGAGGTCGGCTCGAACATCCTCAACGTCGCAGCCATTGGTTCGCGCAATGAGGTCTTCCAAGACACCGGCGAGAGCGACGATCCGAACCCGCATAATGGGGTGGGCTGGTACTACAGCGCCAATGAGTCATGGGGCTTCGCGCCGGGCGGCCAGGCGATCAGCCGCGCGTCATGCGACACGACCAACCCCGACAGCAACGATCGTCTGTGCTGGCACACCGGCGCGACGGGGCTCGCTTCGGGCTGGCGCTGCGGCAGCGACACCGCCCTGTTCTCGGCTGAATGGGAGCGGGTGGTGCTCGATCGCTTCGGCGACGTGCCGATCGATCGGCTGATCGTCATCGAGTAGCAGCTCGGTCCCCCACCGCTCGGCGGGGGACCGAGCTCAGTCCAGCATCTCGAGCTGCTCGATGATGCGCTCGAGGACCGGCCCCGCGCGGGCGTTCTCGACCTCCCGCCAAAGCACGAGGCCTGCGCCATCCACCAGCGTGTAGCTGTGCTGAACGAACTGGCGGTTGTTCGGATCGCCCCAGACGTTCGCCCAGGCACGCTCAGTATCCGCGAGCACTGCGAACTGCAGGTCGAGCTGGCGATGCCAACTCTCTGCATCGGCCACATCGGCCCCTTGAAAGCTTCGATCTTCAACGAGAACGTTGAGCACCACGACATCGCTGTCGGCCTCGACGAACCATTGATTGAGCCCCTGAACCAGGGGCCGGCACCGGCTTCACCATTGAGACGCGCCGGCGATGAGCACCGGGCGTCCGCGGTAGTCCGAGAGCGCGACTTGGGCGCCGGTGTGATCGAGCAAAGTGAAGTCGGGCGCGCGCTGCCCGACGTCCAGACCCATCGCGATCATCGCGCCCTCATCGGGCACGGCCATGTCGTTCGCGGCGGCCATGTCGCCGACGGCGGTCATGTCGACCGCGCCCTGGTCGGTCCCTGGATCGGCCGCGTCGGCGGCGCCCCCGGAGTCGACCGTCGGCGCGCCGTCGGAGATGATGATGGGTGGCGGGTCATCGCCGCCTCCATCCGAAGTGCACGCTGCGAGGCACGCAACGAGAAGAATAAGACGCACGGGATGCCTCCAAGGGTGGTTGTGCTGGCTGTACGATGCCAGCGATGGCGAGGTTACGGCCATCTGAGTTGCCGGGCGCGCCGGATCGGGCGCTCCATTGGCCACCCGACTGGCCACTCGACTGGCCACATGCCAACGATGCGATGCGGCTTGGCGACTGGCACGGACCCTGCTGACAATGGCAGGCGAGACCTCGTTTTGGAGATGCCTGATGCGCCGTGCGCTTGCCGCCCTGACCGCCCTGCCCCTCATGTTTGCTGCCTGCGGCGGTGACGACGCCTCGACCGCCGCGCCGGTCGCCAACGCACCGCACGCCCTGCCGAACTTCGAAGACGGCAAGGCCGACAACTACGTCAGCAGCAACGCCCGCGAGTACCTGCTCAAGGGCGCAGCGCACGTCGACCTGCCGGCCGACTTCGACACGCTCGACAACGCGGCCAAGGCCAGCTCCCTCGACCGCCTGGTGCAAAGCCGCCTCAACAGCGTGGCGCGCAACGTGCGCAGCCATGTGGACGGCGTCATTCGCGGCGTCAACGACGACGCCGATGCCCATGACATCGAGTACTTCACCTTCTACAAGCGCGACGCCAACACGGCTGAGCCGGCGGTGATCCTCGAAGGCGGCACGCGCGCCCGCTTCGACTTCGAGATTGAGCTGGTCGGCAGCTACTACCTGATGAGCAAGATCGCGCCCGAGCAGAGCAGCACGCGGCGCTTCGACTTGACCGTCGATGGCGAAGACGCCCCGATATCGATCGTGGTTGAGGGCACGGCCAGCCGCGACGCGTTCCCCAAGTATGACGAGCTGTTTGCCGACGGCGTCTACGACATCGGCCTGCACTTCGGCGGCGACTACAACGAAGGTCGCTTCGACCTTGAGACCGCCAAGTGGACGGTGCAGACGCTGCTCGACGGCGGCTGGACCAACGACGCGGTCACGGGCTTCGACGACCTGTACATCGACTCTCCCCCGTTCACGCGGCAGATGCTCATCGAAGGCAAGGTGGTCGAGGCCCGCATCACCATCGTGCACAGCGACATGGTCGAGCCCAGCGAAGAGTCCAAGCTCAGCGACGCGATGAAGGCGAGCTTCGCCGAGAAGGACGTCGTGATCTACAGCGGCCACGCCGGGCCAGGCGCGGGCTTCATCCTCGACTACCAGCCGCGTCACGAGATCCCGACGCGCGACTTCGCGACGCTCGATTTGCCGGAGAAGTACCAGATCTACGTCTTCGACGGCTGCCAGACCTATCGCACCTACGTCGACGACATCCTGACCAACCCAGCGAAGACCTTCGACAACCTCGACATCGTCACGACGGTCAACACCACCCCGTTCTCGGTGGGCTACCAGACCATCTGGGAGTTCGTGTACTGGCTGACGCTGACCGATGAGGCCGGCAACCACTTCCCGATCAGCTGGAAGGACCTTCTGCGGGGGCTCAACACCAAGAACTTCGCCGACGTGTACTACGGCGTGCACGGCATCGACGGCGATCCCCAGCTCAACCCGCACGCGCCCGATGTGGCCTGCCAGCCCTGCGCGCAGGACGCCGACTGCGGCGCCGGCGGTAACTTCTGCCTGGGCTATTCGGGCGGCGCGGCCTGTGGCGTGGCGTGCACCACCGACACCGCCTGCGGCGACGGCTACCGCTGCGGCCGCATCAACAGCGATCCCGAGGCATGGCACGTGCCCAAGCAGTGCATCCGCCGCGATTACACCTGCCCGAGCGCAGCGCAGTAGTCTCTTTCAGAGCCGCAGCGCGGGGGCTTGACCCGCTTCGCGGGCGCCGACGTCCCTCTAAAGCCGCAGTGGGTGGGCTCGAAGGACGATCAGCCGCCGTAGAGCTTGCCGTAGTCGATCTCGGGCGCGCCGCTCGGGTCGGGGGCCTCGGCCGCAGCGACCTTGCCCTGTACCAGCCAGACGGCCAGCCCCACCGGCGCGGCGGCCAACGCACCCACCACCAGCACGGCAACCCAAGTGCGCTCGAACAGGCGGCCGACGAGCGCGACGGCCGGCGTCAAGAGCAGCAGCGTGCCTGCGCCACGGGGCAACTGGGTCGTGTAGTGCCCGAAGACGAGCAGCACACCCAGCACCGTGATGCCCAGCGCGATGGCGCCGTAGCTGGCCTTCAGATCGGCCTTCCACCAGCCCGCCAGCGCGATGACGCCGAACACGAGCCCCACGCCGCCGAGAAGTTGGCCGAGCAGCGCGCTGCTGCTGAGCACCGCGACGCCCGCGCCGCCCGCCATCGCCAGCGCGATCGGGCCGAGCAAGACGGGCGTTGGCAAGTGTTCGGCCGAAATGGCCAAAGCGATCCAGACGCCGCTGCCCACCAAAACCGCGTCGATGATCCAGCCATCCGCCAGGGCAGTGAGGGCATCGGGCATCCAGGCGCCAGCGATGGGCTTGAGGGCCAGGTAGACGCCCAGGCCAAGGCCGACGAGCGCCAAGGGCACCACCAGCCGCGGTGAGGCGCGCTTCTCGAGCGCCAACGCGATCAGCGCGACCGGCAGGCCGACGATGATCGCGAAGTGCGCGGCGTTTTGGGCGTTCGGGATGCCCGCGATGCCCAACCACGCGACCAGCGCGCCACCGATGACGGCGAGGCTGGCGACCGGGCCATTCGGCCAGACCCGGCGACCGACACCCGCGATGATGAGCGCAGCGCCCACCGGCAGAACGAGCGTGAAGAGCAGACCGTAGAGTTGAGTGGCGTCAGCGGGATCCATGGGTGTTCCTCACGAATGGCAGGCAGGAGGGGCAGGCAGCGCGCCCAGCGCGAGAACCGCGGCGAGGGCGCGTCAGGTGAGACGAACGCGAACGAATCAGCCGGCCTTGATGGCCTCGATGGCGAGCGTAAGCTGCACGTCGTCGCCGATGCCCGGCAGGCCGTACTTCATGCCGAAGTCGCTGCGCTTGACGTTGATCTGTCCGCTGAAGCCCGTGCGGGTCGTGCCTTTGGGGAATTCACCAACCTTGCTCTGCTTGAGGGTCGTCGTGATGGCCTTGGACTGACCGAGCATGGTCAGGTTGCCGGAGACCTCGTAGGTGTTCTCGCCGGTCTTCTTCACGGCCGTGCTCTTGAACGTGATCGTCGGATGCTGCGCGACGTTGAAAAAGTCGGGGCTGCGCAGGTGGCCGTCACGCTTGGCGAAGCCGGAGTTGATCGAGTCGGCCTTGATGCTGATGTCGATGCCGCTGAGGCCCTGGGCGCCGGTGGTGAACTTGCCCGAGACGCCGGGGAAGAAGCCGTAGGTGTCGCTGAAGCCCGCGTGGTTGATCTTGAAGACCACGGAGACGTGACCGGGATCGACATTCCAATCGTCGGCCATGGCGGGGGTCGCACAGAACAGGGCGAGCAAGGCGAAGGCGAGCAAACGCATGATATCTCTCCATTTTCGGGTGGTATTGGGCAGGTCAATTCATGTCGACCGCGGTGACATTGTGCCATTCGATGCGTGCCTCGCAAGGCAGGATGCTTTCACGGACTGTTGCGCTGAGCGCGACTATCGGTCACAACGCCGCATCTGTTGACGCGCACGCATTAATAAGGAGCGACATGTCGACCCAGCCGTCCAAAGAACTCGATTTCTTCCCGAACCCGAACCCCGAACGCGACTATGAGATCGAGTTTGAGTGCCCGGAGTTCACCTGCCTGTGTCCCAAGACGGGCCAGCCTGACTTCGCGACGATTCGTATCCGGTACGTACCCGATGCGCGCTGCGTCGAGCTCAAGAGCCTGAAGATGTACCTGTGGAGCTTCCGCGACGAGGGCCACTTCCATGAGGCCGTCACCAACCGCCTGCTCAGCGACCTGGTCGCCCTGACCGATCCCCGAAAGATGGAGATCGAGGGCGACTTCTACGTCCGCGGCGGCATTCGTACCGTCGTCACCGTCCGGCACACCAAGAGCTGAGCGAGTCAGCCGGCCTGGACGCCGCAGCACCGCGACCGGCCTTTGCGACCCCACCTATCGACGGACACCCACCTCAGGCAGCGTCTGCCGCGACGCCCTTCGTATCTCTTCTTTGGGGTCAGGGTCACGGCTGCGATTGCAGCGGACCTTGAGGCTGCGCGAGACCGCGCCGACGCTCAGTAGGTGCCGAAGAGGACCGTCAGCTTTACACCCAAGGCCACCGCGATCTTGTAGAGCGAGCTGACCGACGCGCTCGACTCGGCGCGCTCGATCTGGCTGAGCAACGACACCGAGAGGCTGGTGCGGCGGGCGAGCTGCTTGAGCGTGAGCTCCTGCACTTTGCGAATACGGCGGATGTTCTGGCCAATCGCCTTGTGCAGCTCGGCCTCGGGGTTGATCAGCAGCCCCTTCCTTGACAGCACCTCGGTGACCTTGTCGCGGAAGTCATCCACGTCAAAGGGCTTCTTGATGTAGTCCGAGACGCTGAGCTTGAGCGCCTCGACCGCGGTCTCCACCGACGGATAGCCCGTGAAGACCATGATCGCCACGTCGCTGTCGATCTTGCGGATGCGGGTGATCAGCTCGATGCCATCCATCTTGGGCATCATCAAATCGATGATCAGCAGGTGGTACTCGGCGTTGCGCACGGCGTCTTCGGCCTGCGTCGGGTCCGAAAGCGTGTCGACCCCATAGCCGGTCGCCTCGAGCAGCGTCTTCATGTACTCGCAGATGTCCTGATCGTCGTCGATGATCAGCACGTTGATGCGCCGGGCCATGTCGTCTCCTCAACCGCCTGAGCGGTCCATCTTCGTCTACTGGGTCAGTCTTCTGCGACAGCCTCGGCTGCCAGACGCCGAGTCACCAATGCGCTCTCGATTCTGGCCTTCAACGTCTTGAAACGAAATGGTTTTAGCGCAATATCTGTCGCACCCGCGTCGACCAGACGTGCATGCGTCGAAACCTCGGTCACGGCCGTCACCATGATCACCGGCAC